>CAYMBB010000041.1:8087-13179 GCA_964388515.1 uncultured Anaerolineaceae bacterium | reverse complement strand
CTGTTCGGCCCGCAGGATCGGCGCCCCGGGCGACAGCTCGAGGAGCGTCGCCTCCGGCTCGTCGGCGGCGGCGGCCTGGAGGACGTACTCGGCCCGGACGGGCGGACAGCCGGCCTCGTCGAGGGCCGCATAGAGCGAGGCGGTCGTCCAGTCGCGCTCCAGGAGACCGGGGGCTCGGGCGGCCGGCACGAGACTTCGGTCGATCCCGACCGGCACGCCGTCGAGGAGCCGCACCCGGTCGAGCTCGACGACCTGGGCCCCGGGCGCCATCCCGAGCAGCTCGGCCTCGTCGAAGCTCGCCTCCCGGACCCGCGCCGCGAGGACACGCGCCGACGCCGCCAGTCCCTGCCGGCGGGCGACGTCGGTGAAGCCGAGCAGCTCGTTCTCCGGCTCCTCGAGACCGGTACTCCGCACCAGCCAGCCGCGTCCCGCCGCCGAGGTGACGAGCCCCTCCGCCTCGAGCGCCCGGAGCGCCCGGCGGACGGTCACCCGGCTGACGCCGAAGCGGCTGACGAGCGCCCGCTCGGACGGAAGGTGGACCCGGTCCCCGAGCCGGCCGGTCCTGATCTCGTCGGCCAGGGCGCGCGCCACCGCCTGGTAGCGCAGGTCGCCGCCGGGTCGGGCCTGGGCGATGTCGGACATGTTCGAGTGCTACCACCTGTCCGTTCTGACGATACCGATGACCGCTTCCGATGGTACCATTGGTCCGCTTGCTCTGGCCCGATGGCTCGCGCAGATGCAGCGTCCAGGATAGATCGAGAGGAGAAGGAGTCACCCATGGTAGCGATCCACCGCGACCGGCGCGGCTGGCGTGCGGCCGGGGCACTCGCCGTCGTGGCGGCGATCCTCGTGGCCGCCTGCGGCGGTGCAGCGTCACCAAGCGCCGGCCCCGTGACCCTGAACGCGCTGTTCATGAAGCAGGCGGCCTACAGCGAGGAGAACGTCAAGGACATGACGGCGGCCTTCACCGCCGCCAACCCGAACATCACGGTCAACCTCGAGTTCGTCGCCTACGACGCCCTCCACGACAAGATCGTCACCGACCAGGCCGGCGGCGCCGGCACGTACGACACCGTCCTGCTCGATGCGATCTGGCCGGCCGAGTTCGCCAAGGCGCAGCTCGTCCGCGACATCACCGACAAGATCCCGACCGAGTACAAGACCGATGTCTTCGAGTCTGCCTTCGCCGGCGCCGAGTACCAGGGCAAGTTCTACGCCGTGCCCTGGATCAACGACACGAAGTTCCTCTTCTACAACAAGAAGATGCTCGCCGATGCCGGGATCGCCGCTCCGCCAAAGACGTGGGACGAGCTGCTCGCCGACGCGAAGGCGATCAAGGACAAGGGGATCGTCCAGTACCCGATCGTCTGGAGCTGGGCCCAGGCCGAGGCCGCGATCGTGGACTGGGCACAGCTCGCCGCGGTCATGGGCGGCGCGACGTTCATGGACGGCGACAAGCCGGTCTTCAACCAGGATGGCCCGCTCGCGGCGCTCGAGTGGATGAAGAAGACGATCGACGACGGGCTGACGAACCCGGCCTCGACCGGCTTCCTCGAGGAGGACGTGCGCAACACGTTCTCCGCCGGCAGCGCGGCGTTCGCGCTCAACTGGACGTACATGTACAACCTCGCCAACGACCCGGCGCAGTCGAAGGTGGCCGGCCAGGTCGGCGTCGTCGCCAGCCCGGGGATGGGAAGCGTGGCGACGTCAGGCGGCAACGGGGGAATGGGTATCGCGGTCACCCGCAGCTCGAAGTACCCCGACGAGGCGCTCCGGTACGCGCTCTGGATGGCCAGCAAACCGATGCAGGACAAGTACGCCCAGCTCAGCCTGCCGATGTGGAAGGCCTCGTTTGACGATCCCAAGATCACCGGCAGCGCACCCGAGCTGTTCGCGGCCGCCAAGATCGAGTTCACGAACCTCGTCATGCGCCCGGTCGTGCCCTACTACACCGCCCTCTCGAGCGCGCTCCAGGTCGCGCTCCAGGAGGCGCTGACCGGCCGGAAGTCGCCGAAGCAGGCGCTCGACGACGTCGCGGCCAAGGTCCCCGACCTCCAGAAGTAGCCACGTTCGGGAGGCGCTGGGCCGGATGATCGCCACGCCGCGCCGACTCCGTCCGCGCTCCTGGTCCGAGGCATGGGCGGCGGGGGCCTTCGTCACCCCCGCCGCCCTCGTCATCCTCCTGGTCGTCGCCTACCCGCTCGTCCGGGCGCTCTGGCTGAGCGTCCACGACGTGGTCCTGACCCGGCCGGGCGAGGAGCCGTTCGTCGCGCTCCAGAACTACACGACCGAGCTCGTCAACATCGACTTCTGGTCGGCGGTCGGGCGCTCACTCTTCTTTACCGTCTTCTCGACCGCGATCGAGCTCGTGCTCGGCGTGGGGCTCGCTCTCCTGATGGACCAGCCTCTCCGCCTGCGCTGGCTCCTCCGCTCGCTGGTCATCCTGCCCTGGGCCCTGCCCACGATCGTCAACGCCCTGATGTGGCGCTGGATCGACAACGCCGAGTACGGCGCGCTGAACGCGCTCCTCGTCCAGTCAGGCCTGATCGACGGCTACCGCCAGTGGCTCTCCGACCCGGGCACGGCGATGTGGATGGTGATCATCGCCGACGCCTGGAAGATGACCCCGCTCGTGGCGATCCTCGTCCTGGCCGCCCTCCAGGGAATTTCGCGCGAGCAGCTCGAGGCGGCCCGGGTCGACGGGGCCGGGACGCTGGCCACCTTCCGCTACGTCGTCCTGCCACTGCTGACGCCGACGCTCCTGATCGTGCTCGTGCTGCGCACGATGGAGGCCTTCAAGGTCTTCGACATCATCTGGATCATGACCAACGGGGGACCCGCGAACACGACCCAGACGATCGCGATCTACGCCTACCAGACGGCGTACCGCGCCTATGACTTCGGGCGGGGCGCCGCGCTGGGCTACCTGATCGCGCTGGCGATCATGATCCTGGCCGCGCTCTACCTGCGGCTCCTGGGCCGGGTCGGGAGGGCCTGAGATGACCGCCAGCCCCACCTCCGCCCGCACTGGCCCGGCTGGCCGCGCCACACGGCGTCCCGGGCGGCTCGCCCGCTCGGTCGTGCTGTACGGGTTGATGGTCGTTACGCTCGTCCTCGTCCTCGCCCCGTTCGCCTGGCTCCTGATCTCGAGCGTCTCGCTGCCCGCCGACCTGCTGGCCAAGCCGCTCTCGTTCATCCCGCACGCCATCTCGTTCGATCGCTTTGCCGCGCTCACCGTCTCGGCCAACCCGGACAGCAGCGCGGCCGGCTTCCGGGCCGCGATGTGGAACAGCCTCGTCGTGGCCAGCGCGGTGACGCTCGTCGGGCTGGTCGTCGGCGTCCCTGCCGCGTATGCCTTCGCCCGCCTCCGCTTTCCGGGCCGGGGCTGGCTGATCCTCGCCTTCATGGCCACCTACATGCTGCCGCCGATCGCGCTCGTCATCCCGCTCTACCAGACGATGAGCGCGCTCCGCCTGATCGACACGACCGTTGCCCTGATCATCATCTACTCCTCGTTCGTCACCCCGTTCGTGATCTGGATCATGCGCGGCTACTTCGAGGCGGTCTCGCCCGAGCTCGACGACGCGGCCCGGGTAGACGGCTGCTCGCGGCTCGGGGCGCTCGTGCGGGTCGTCCTGCCGGTCTCGACGCCCGGGATCGTGTCGACCTCGCTGCTCGCCTTCCTGCTCTCCTGGGACGAGTTCTTCTACGCCCTGATCATGACCCAGACCCCGGTTGCCAAGACCCTGCCGGTCGCGCTCAACGACTTCATCGGCCGCCACGGGATCGACTTCGGGATGCTCGCCGCGGGCGGCGTGATCGCTGCCATCCCCCCGGTCCTGATCGCATTCGTCTTCCAGCGCTACCTGATCGCGGGCCTGACCGCCGGCGGGGTGAAGGGATGACCACCGAGCTGGCGGCCCGACTGACGGGCCTCCCGCCGGACGGGCCCGACGAAATGGGCCGCGAGCTGGCCGAGGGTCCGGTCGCGGTCGAGGCGACGCTGGCGGTCGTCGAGCGCCTCCGGCCGCAGCTGGAGGAGGCACGGCGGACAGCCTCACGACTGCTGCTCGTGGGCACCGGCGCCTCGCTGGCGATGGCCCAGGCGGCGGCCCCGTTGTTCCGGGCGACCGAGACGGCAGCCGAGGCGGCCGGCGGGCGCCCGCGGTCGGTCGTCGTCCTCGAGGCATCGTCGATCGTCCTTGCGCCCACGGGCGAGGAGCGCTTCGGGCCGGGCGACCTGGCGGTCATCGTCTCGCAGTCGGGCGCGAGTCCCGAGACGCTCGCCGCCGCCCGTCGGGCCCAGGCCGCCGGAGCGACCGTCCTGGCGATCACCGCGGACGCCGGCTCGCCACTCGCCGCAGCCGGCCGGCTCGTGATCCACACCCCGAGCGGACCCGAAGCGGGAGCCGCCACGAAGTCTGAACTGGCCGCGCTCGCCGCGCTCGCCGCGCTCGCCGGTGCCCTGCCCTGCAATGGCGCGGCGGCCGCGTTGCTGCGCGCATCGCTCGAGGCCCTCGTCGCCGACCAGGCTGCCGTCCTGCCCGCCGGGCTCGCCCTCGCCCGGGCGGCCCACGCCTGGGCAGTCGGATTCGGGAGCGCGGCCGGCCTCGCTCGTGGGGCGACGCTCCTGCTCCACGAGAAGGCGCTCCTGGTCACGGTCTCCGGCACGCCGAGCGAGTTCCGCCACGGGCCGATCGAAGCGGCCGGTCCCGCTGACGCGGTGCTCCTCGTCGAGACGGATCCGCCCGATCCTCGCCGGGCTGCGTACCTCACCCGGCTGGCCGGCGAACTGGCCGAGCTGGGCGTACCGCTGGTCGCGGTTGGTCGTGGTCCGCTCCCGCCGGCTCCGCTCACGATACCGGTCCCGGAACCGCCGGCCGTCGGAGCGGCTGACCAGACCACTGGAACGGTGCTGCTGCACGCCCTGCTGCGGATCCAGCAGCTGGCGCGCCTGGCGGCCCACGCGCGCGGGACGTACCGCGACGGCTTCCGCGTCCTGCGCACGATCGTCGGGGCCGCTCGCGACCTCGCCTGAACGTCGTCCGCTCCGCCAGCGGCCGAACTGCGTAGACTCATGGGCGGACCGGCG
>CAYMBB010000041.1:0-7987 GCA_964388515.1 uncultured Anaerolineaceae bacterium | reverse complement strand
AACGTCGTCCGCTCCGCCAGCGGCCGAACTGCGTAGACTCATGGGCGGACCGGCGGACGCCGGCCGGATGCCGGTGACCGGCGGATGCCGGGCGGATGCCGGGCGGATGCCGGCTGAGGCGAATGAAGCGGGGAGGCCATCCCCGGTGAGGGCGAGCACGCGATGACCGAACGGATCGAGGCGAGCGGACCGGGCATGGAGCTCTCGTTCGGCAGCGAGGCAGCGCGGAGCGAGTACCAGGCGGCCGCCCGGCGGGCGGTCGAGGAGCGCTGGATCGAGCGGCTGGCCAGCCGCGACCCGAGCCTGTGGTCGACCGATCCGGCCGTCCAGGCCGCGATCGCCGAGCGCCTGGGCTGGCTCGACGCCCCGCTCCACTTCAGCGAGCAGATCGCCTCGCTCGAGACGTTCGGCGAGGAGCTGCGCGACAACGGCTTCACGGGCGCGATCGTGGCCGGCATGGGCGGCAGCAGCCTCGCCCCTCGGGTGCTGGAGCAGACGTTCGGGACGAGCCCCGACTGGCTCGAGCTGCGGGTCCTCGATTCGACCGACCCGACCGCCGTTGCGGCGACCGTCGACGACCTCGATCCGCTGACGACGCTGTTCATCGTGGCCACGAAGTCCGGTACGACGACCGAGCCGCTCGCCTTCCAGGCCGACGCCTGGGCGCGGATCGAAGCGGCGATGAAGGCGCGCAACGTCCACCGGCCCACGAGCCCGGGCGACTTCATGGCGATCGTCTCCGACCCGGGCCGGAGCGTCGAGGCGATCCCCCATCACGACGAGATCCCCTCGGTCTTCCTGAACCCGCCCGACATCGGCGGCCGGTACGCGGCGCTCACGTACGTCGGGCTGCTGCCTGCCTCGCTCCTCGGGCTCGATCTCGACGAGCTCCTGGGCTCGGCCCAGGTGATGCTCGCGATCTGCACGACGCGCGAGGATCCGGCCGACAACCCGGGGCTGGCGCTCGGGCTCGCCCTCGGCACGCTCGCCCGCGCCGGCCGCGACAAGCTGACCTTCATCGCCGACCCGGAGATCGCCAGCTTCGGCTCGTGGCTCGAGCAGCTGATCGCCGAGAGCACCGGCAAGCACGGCGTCGGGATCGTGCCGGTCGACCTCGAGCCGCTCGGGGCGGCCGAGGCGTACGGAGCGGACCGCGTCTTCGTCCGCCTCTCCCTGGCCGGATCGGCCGGACCGGCCACGAACCCGGCCGGCCAGCCCGCCGACGAGCTCCTCGCCGAGCTCGGGGCCGCCGGCCATCCGGTCATCCGGATCGCGCTCGACGATCCGATCGACCTCGGCGGCGAGTTCGTCCGCTGGGAGGTGGCGACCGCGGTCGCGGGCGCCGTCCTGGGCATCGACCCGTTCGACCAGCCGAACGTCGAGGAGGCGAAGGAGCGGACCCGTGCCCTCCTCGCCCGCCACGCCGCCGGCCACAGGGCGACCGAGGCAGCCGGGGCGACCGAGGTAGCCCGGGCGGCTGAAACCCCCGCCCCGCTCGCCCGGGGCGACGGCCTCGTCCTGTACGGCGATGCGCCGCTCCGCCTCTCGGCGACCGATCCCTCGCCGGTGGGCGAGCTCCGTCGGCACCTGGGCCGGTGCCGGCCGAACAGCTACCTCGCCCTCCAGGCGTTCATCGCCCCGACGGCGGAGCGCGACGCGGCGCTCGCCCGGATCCGGGCCCTCCTGCGCGACCGGACCGGCCGCGCCACGACCGCCGGCTACGGACCGCGCTTCCTCCATTCGACCGGCCAGCTCCACAAGGGCGGCGCTCCGATCGGCTGGTTCCTGCAGCTGACGGCCGACCACCCGGTCGACCGCCCGATCCCCGGCTGGCCGTACACGTTCGGCCAGCTGATCGACGCCCAGGCCGAGGGCGACTTCGCGGCCCTCGAAAGCCACGACCTGCCGATCCTGCGGGTCCACCTGGGCCCCGACCCGGATGCGGGCCTGGCCGCCCTGGAGCGGGCCCTGCTCGACGCCCTGGACGGCGAGACCACCCCCACGGAGGACTGATTCCCATGCGCATCGGCTTCATCGGCCTCGGCCGGATGGGCGCCAACATGGTCCGGCGCCTGCTCCAGGAGGGCCACCAGGTCGTCGCCTACAACCGGACCCCGGAGAAGACGCGCGAGATCGCCGGCGAGGGCGCCGAGCCATCGTTCTCGATCGCCGAGCTCGTCGCCGCGCTCGACCGGCCGCGGACGGTCTGGATCATGGTCCCGGCCGGTGACGCGACCGAGTCCCAGGTCGACGAGCTGCTGGAGCACCTCGAACCGGGCGACACGATCGTCGACGGCGGCAACACGAACTTCCACGACGACGTCCGGCGCCACGCCAGGGTCGCCGCGAAGGGGCTGCGCTACGTCGACGCCGGGGTCTCGGGCGGGATCTGGGGGTTGCGCAACGGCTACTGCCTGATGGTCGGCGGGGATCGAGAGGCGGTCGAGCCGCTCGAGCCGATCTTCCACTCGCTCGCCCCGGCGGACGGCTACCTCCACGTCGGGGGACCGGGTGCCGGCCACTACGTGAAGATGATCCACAACGGGATCGAGTATGGCCTGATGCAGGCGTACGCCGAGGGCTTCGAGATCATGCACGCGAGCGACTACCAGCTCGACCTGGCGGGGATTGCGAAGCTCTGGAACCACGGCTCGGTCGTCCGCTCCTGGCTGCTCGAGCTGGCCGAGCGGGCGCTGGCCGACGACCAGGACCTGAGCCACCTGAAGGGCTGGGTGGCCGATTCGGGCGAAGGGCGCTGGACGGTCCAGGAGGCGATCGACCGCGACGTCCCGGCGCCGGTCATCACCCTCTCGCTGCTCACCAGGTTCCGCTCGCGCCAGGAGGACTCGTACGGCGCCAAGGTCCTGGCCGCGCTGCGCAACGAGTTCGGCGGGCACGCCGTGAAGACCGAGTAGGGGCCGGCCACGAGCGCCACGACCGCCGTACCCATGGTTGCCGCGCCTGCGACCGCCGCGCCTGCGACCGCCGCGCCTGCGGCCGCCGCGCCCGCGCCACCGCCCGGACCCGACCGATGACCCCCCGATCGCCGCGCGACGCCACGCGCACGATGCGCGAGCTGCGCCTCGCCCGCCCCCGACGCCGGCGGAGCAGCTCGAAGCCGCCCGAGAACCCGCTCCGGGAGGGCCTCCGGCTCGAGCGGGTGCCCGACCCGTCCACGTTCGTCCTCTTCGGCGCCACCGGCGACCTCGCCCACCGCAAGGTCGTTCCCGCGCTCTACCAGCTCTGGCGGACGCACCTGCTGCCGCACGAGTTCGTGCTCCTCGCCTTCGGCCGCCGCCCGTACACCGACGATGCGTTCCGCGACCAGCTGCACGCCGCGCTCGTCGCCTTCTCCCGGGTCCAGCCGGTCGACGAGACCGCCTGGCGCCAGTTCAGCGAGCGGATCGTCTACCAGCGCGGCGATTTCGACGACCCGGCCTCCTACGACGCGCTGGCCGCCCGTCTCGACGCCCTCGACCGGGAGCGCGGCACCCGTGGCAACCGGCTCTTCTACCTGGCCACCCAGGCCTCGGCCTTCGCGGAGATCATCGCCCAGCTCGGCCGGGTCGGCCTCGACCACGAGGTCCACGGCGCCGGCTGGCGGCGGATCATCATCGAGAAGCCGTTCGGGCGCGACCTCGACTCGGCGATCCGTCTGAACCGCGAGGTGGGCAAGGTCTTCCGCGAGCGCCAGGTCTACCGGATCGACCATTACCTGGGCAAGGAGACCGTCCGCAACCTGCTCGTCTTCCGGTTCGGCAACGGGATCTTCGAGCCGATCTGGAACCGGCGCTACGTGGATCACGTGCAGATCACGGTCGCCGAGTCGATCGGGGTCGAGAGCCGCGGCGCCTTCTACGAGGAGACCGGCGCCTCGCGCGACGTCCTCCAGAACCATCTCCTCCAGCTCCTCAGCCTGGTGGCGATGGAGCCGCCGACCGCGTTCGAGGCGGACGCGCTGCGCAACGAGAAGGTGAAGGTCCTCGGCGCGATCGCCGAGATGAGCCCCGCCGACGTTGCCCGCAACGTCGTCCGGGGCCAGTACGGACCGGGCTGGGTCGCCGCCCAGGAGGTCCGCGGCTATCGCCAGGAGCCCGAGGTCGACCCGGAGTCGGAGACCGAGACGTTCGTGGCGGCCAAGCTCGAGGTCGACGACTGGCGCTGGGCCGGCGTGCCGTTCTATCTGCGAACCGGCAAGCGCCTGCCGAAGCGGGCGACCGAGATCGCGATCCAGTTCAAGGCCGTCCCTCACCGCCTGTTCCGCGAATCGCACGCCGACCCCGAACCGAACCTGCTCGCGATCCGCATCCAGCCCGACGAAGGCATCCTCCTGCGGTTCAGCTCGAAGGTGCCGGGCCTCGGCCTGGACATCCGGCCGGTGAACATGGACTTCACGTACGGCTCGTCGTTCAACGTCGACTCGCCCGACGCCTACGAGACGCTGATCCTCGATGCACTCCTGGGCGACCAGTCGCTCTTCACCCGGGCCGACGAGGTCGAGGAGGCGTGGGGGATCGTGACCCCGATCATCGACGCCTGGGTCGCCCAGCGCCGGCCGCCGCCGTTCCCGAACTACGAGGCGGGGTCCTGGGGACCGGTCGAGGCCGACGAGCTGATCGGTCGCGACGGCCGTCGCTGGCGGCGGATCTGACGATGGCCAGCGCGGGCGGGCCGGCGACAGGCACCGGCCGCCGGGGCGAGACGGTCGTGCGCTGGTCGTCGCGGGCGACGACGATCTCCGAGATCGAGCGCGAGCTGGCTCGCATCTGGGCTGCCTCGAGGCTGGTGACCGTGGACGGCGTCGAGGAGCGCCGGATCGCCGCCCGGACGAGCGTCATGAATCTCGTCGTCGTCGCCACCCGACCCGAGATCGCCGAGCGCGCCGCGGCCACGATCTCGCAGCTCACCGGCCGCCACCCGTCGCGGGTCCTGATCGTCTCGAGTCGCGACCCCGACGGGCCGAGCTGGCTCGACGCCCGGATCGAGGCCCACTGCGTCCTGCCGCGGGCCGACGCGCCCGAGACGTGCGCCGAGATGATCCATCTCTTCGCCGGCGGGGCAACCGGTCGCCACCTCGACGCGATCGTCGCCCCGCTCCTGGTCCACGACCTGCCGGTCACCCTGTGGTGGCCGGGCGAGCCGCCGTTCGGGAGCGAGCAGGCGGCCGACCTGTTGGCCATGGCCGACCGGCTGATCGTCGACGGCTCGAGCTGGAGCGGCGACGGGCTGGCCCGCCTGCGCCGGATGGCGCGCCTGCTCGAGCGGCCGGGGCTCGCGATCACCGACTTCGCCCTCGCTCGCCAGTCGCGCTGGCGCGAGGCGATCGCCTCGATCTTCGACCTCCCCGCGGTCCTGCCGTACCTGCGCTACGTACGCGGGATCGCGGTCACGTATGCCTCGCGCGACGAGCTGGCGCGGCCGGGGACGGCGAACATCATCAAGCCCGTCTACCACGTCGCCTGGTTCGCCTCGCGGCTCGGGATGCGCGTCCGCCGTCCGCTCGCCCCGCCCGTGGGCACAGCGAGCCTGCCCGAAGCCGAGGGCGAGGGCGGCGTCGACGGGCGGGGGCTCGACGCCACGCTCGGCGGCCCCCGGGGGGAGGTCGACGTCACGCTCCGGCCGGTCCCCTCGAGGCTGCCGAGCGGGTCGACCGTGCGGATCGAGCTGACCGCCGAGCGTCGCGGCTCCGAGCTGCGGGCCGACGTGACGGCCGAGGCCGAGACGGTGAACGTCCGCGTCCGGCTCGACGGCGCCCACCTGCTCACCCGCTCGTTCCTCGCTCCCCGCCGGACCGAGGTCGACCTCCTCGCCGAGGCGATCGAGACCGGTGCGAGCGACCCGGTGGCCCGCGACGCGATCCGTTTCGCGGCCCTCCTGGCCGGCGCCTGATGACGATCGGCGTCGGAGGGGCCGAGCTCGTCGTCGTCCCCGATCCCGAGGCACTCGCCGAGCAGGCGGCGGACCGGATCCGCCACGCCATCGGCGGTGCCGTGCAGGCGCGCGGCGTGGCCCATCTCGCGCTCACCGGCGGCTCGACCGCGGCCGGCGTCTTCCGGGCGCTCGCGGCGCCGTCCCTCCGGGACGCGGTCCCCTGGCAGCACGTCCACCTGTGGTGGGGCGACGAGCGCTTCGTCCCCCGTCACGACCCGCTCTCGAACGCCGGGCTGGCCGACCGGTTCCTCCTCTCCGGCCCGGACGGCCGCCCGGGCATCCGGATCCCGACCGGCCAGGTCCATCCCGTCCCCTGCGACGAGGCGCTCGCAGGCGGGCGCGACGCCGAGGCCTGCGCGGCCGGCTACGCGCGCGAGCTGCGGGCGCTCCTGCCGGTCGACGGCGCCGGCTGGCCGGTCTTCGACCTCGTCCTCGCAGGGATCGGTTCCGACGGCCACCTCCTGTCCGTCTTCCCGGGCAGCGCCGCCTTCGGGCGTCGCGAGTGGGCGGTCGGCGTGCCGGCGCCCGACCATATCGAACCGCACGTGGCGCGCGTGACGCTCAACCCGGCCGTCATCGGCGCCGCGCGGGCCGTCCTGGCCATGGCCCAGGGCACCGCCAAGGCCGCGATCCTGGCCAGGATCTTCGGCCCGCGGCGCGACCCCCTTCGCTGGCCCGCCCAGCTGGCGCTTCGGCCGGGCGCGACGTGGCTGCTCGACCGCGCGGCAGCCGACGGGCTGACCGGTATCCTTGCCCCTGACGACCCGGGAGGACGACGATGACCAACTGGCTGCTCGTGAGCTCGGCCGAGAACTTCGAGAAGAACCGCGCCCTCGGCTTCCGCCAGGCCGGGATGAAGAGCCGCCACCGCCGGAAGTGGGAGCGCGTCGCGCCCGGCGACCGGGTGATCTTCTACGTCACGGGCGTCAAGGCGATCGGCGCGGTGTGCCGGGTGACCGGCGCGCCGTTCGAGTCGCACGAGCGGATCTGGGGCTCCGAGGCGAAGCCGCTCGAGGACTACCCGTGGCGCTTCCCGACCGAACCGGTCGTCACCCTCGAACCGGACCGCTTCGTGCCGGCCGAGCCGCTCGCCCGCGAGATGGACTACCCGAAGCGCTGGCCGGCGGACAGCTGGACACTCGCCTTCCAGGGCAACGTCCACGAGCTCTCGGACGCCGACGCGGACCTGATCGAGGCCGCCGTGCGGCGCGCCGCCGAGGCCGTCCCGGCCTGATCGGGCCGGGCGACCCTGTCCACCGGATCGAGGCCGGAGCCCCGTGGGTGATCGTCGGGAGGGCCCCCCGACACGCGGTGGATCGATCTCCCGCGACGGGACCCCGATCGCCTGGTTCCGGAGCGGCAGCGGGCCGCCGCTCGTGCTCGTCCACGGCGCGACCGCCGACCACACCACGTGGCGGGTCGTCGAGCCGCTCCTCCGCCAGCGGTTCACCTGCTACGCGCTCGATCGGCGCGGCCGCGGCGCGAGCGGCGACACACTCCCCTACTCGATCGTCCGCGAGTTCGAGGACGTGGCGGCGGTCGTCGACACGGCGGCCGCGGAGAGCGGCCGGCCGGGCCGGTCGGTCGACCTCCTCGGGCACTCGTACGGGGGCTGGTGCGCACTCGGGGCGGCGCTCCGGACGCCGAACGTCCGGCGCATCGTGGTCTACGAGGGCGGCCCGAGCCCGCACGCCGGCTCGGCGCCCGCCCGGGAGCTCACGGCGCGCCTGCGGGCGCTCCTCGCCCGCGACGATCGCGAGGCGTTCGTCCGCCTGTTCATGCGCGAGATCGTGGGCATGACGCCCGCCGAGCTGGCCGCCTTCGAAGCCTCGCCGGTCTGGGCGGCACGCGTCGCCGCGGCGCACACCGCCCTGCGCGAGCTCGAGGAGGCGCCGACCTCGGAGTCGGGCCTCGACGCGCTGGCAGCAGTGACCGTCCCGGTCCTCCTGCTCCTCGGGGGCGAGACCGCACCGGTCTTCAGGATCGAGATCGAGGCGCTCGCCGCCCGCCTCCCTGACGCCCGGATCGCCGTCCTGCCCGGCCAGAAGCACGCCGC
>CAYMBB010000040.1:0-13366 GCA_964388515.1 uncultured Anaerolineaceae bacterium | reverse complement strand
CACCTGGCGGCCGGCCCGCTCGGCGGCGACCCGGCTGACCGGCTGGCGGAAGCCGATCCACGTCCCGGCGTGGGTCTCGTAGCTGTGGAGGTCGTGGCGCTCCCCGCCCAGGCCGACCGGCAGCACGTAGTCGGCGTACCAGGCCGTCTCGCTCCAGACCGGGGTGAGCGCCGCGTGCCGGCCGACCAGGTCCTCGCGCCGAAGCGCCTCGATCCAGGTCAGCCCGTCAGGGTTCGTCCAGACCGGGTTGTAGACCCGGGTGAAGTAGACGTCGAGCGAGCCCCGTCCCTCGAGCAGGAAGTGAGGCAGGAGGAACGACATCTCGAAGAAGGCGAGCGGGTACTCGCGCGGCCAGGTTAGCTCGTTCCACTGCGTCGGGTGGGGCGGCAGGTAGGGCGGCCGCGGCACCCACTTGTCCCAGGCGTTGGGCGAGGTGCCGCCGGGCGTCCCGACCGACCCGGTCAGGACGTTCAGGAAGAAGAGGCAGCGCGCGGTCAGCCAGCCGCCCAGGACCCCGGCCGACGAGGCCCGCCAGTTGTGGGCGGCGAGCGCGCTCCCGGCCCGGGCCACCTCCTCGGCGACGGTCACGATCGTCGCCGCCGGGATCCCCGTCTCGGCCTCGGCGTACTCGGGCGTGTAGCGCTCGTAGAGCCGCTTCAGCTCCTCGACGAAGCGCTCGAAGGTCGCCGGCTCGCCCGGCAGCTCGGCCGCCAGGTACTCGCGCCAGTTCACCCAGCGCCGGACGAACTCGCGGTCGAAGCGGTCCTCGACGATCAGGTAGCGGGCGATCGCGAGCAGGAGCGCCGGCTCGCTGCCCGGCCAGACCGGTAGCCAGTGGTCGGCGTGGGTCGCGGTGTTCGAGAGGCGCGGGTCGAGGACGATCACCCGGGCCCCCCGGCGCCTGGCCTCGATGATCCGCTGAGCATGCGGGTTGAAGTAGTGGCCGCTCTCGAGGTGGGCGCTGATCAGGAGGATCACCCTGGCGTTGGCGTAGTCCGGCGAGGGGCGGTCGTAGCCCATCCAGAAGGCGTAACCGGCCCGCCCGCCGGCCGAGCAGATGTTCGTGTGCGAGTTGTGGCCGTCGACCCCCCAGGCGGCCAGGACCCGCTCGGTGAAGCCGTCCTCGCCCGGCCGGCCGACGTGGTACATCACCTTGTTCGGTTCGCCCCGGGTGAGCGCCGCCCGGATCCGGGCGGCAAGGTCGTCGAGCGCCTCGTCCCACGTGCAGCGCTCCCAGCCCCCGGCGCCCCGCTCGCCCGTCCGGCGAAGGGGGTAGAGGATCCGCTCGGGGTCGTCGGTCTGGTTCTTCGTCGCCGGGCCCTTGGCGCAGTTGCGGCCTCGGCTGCCCGGGTGGACCGGATTGCCCTCGAACTTGCGGACCTCGCCGGTCCCGGTGTCGACGTAGGCGAGCAGACCGCACGCCGACTCGCAGTTGAAGCAGGTCGTGGGCACGAGCGTGTAGTGGCGCTCCTCGCGCCGCGGCCAGGCCTTGGCGTCGAGCTCGGTCCAGTCGTCCCAGCGCTCGGGCGGCGGGAAGGCCTCGAAGCCGGGCTGCATCGCCCCGGCGTTGGCGGGGTGGTCAGGGCGGCGGGTCGGGCGGGTGGAGCGGGTCATCGCGCGCCTCGCTAGCTGATCGGGACGGCCTGGCCGGCCGCGATGAAGCCGAGCTCGTACCACAGCAGCCCGGCCGCCGCGGCCAGACCGGCGGCGGCCAGGACGGCGGCCGAGGCCGGCACGAGGGCTGCCACCCCCAGCGGCAGGAGCCCGGCCAGGACGACCCCGCCGAGCCAGAACCCGCCGCGGTACGGGCCTCGCACGAGGAGGTGGGCGGCGGCGCGAGCGTTCGTGGTCGGGTGCTCGGCAAGTGCCTCGCCCAGGACGAGCGCGGCGACGTTCACCAGCGCCCCGGCCAGGAGGGCGGCCCGGGCGATGGCAACGACGTCGTCCGGCGCCCCGAGAACCGCCCCGGCGGCGAGGACGGCGGTCGCGCCGAGGATCGCGGCCTGGGCGAGGAGGACGATCCCGGTCACCTGGTTCTGCCACAGGTCGCGGGCCTCGCACTGGCCGAGCAGGAACGCGGTGTACAGAGCCGAGAGCGCCGCCAGCACGACCGTCGGCCAGCCGAGCAGGCCGAGCAGGCCGGCGTCGAGCGCGAACCAGGTGCCGAGGAACCAGAGCCCGAGCAGCCCGCTGTAGCCGACGAGGACGAACGCCCCGATCGCAAGCCAGCTCCGGAGCTGGGGCCGGACGAGGATCGTCCAGAACCGCTCGGGGCGCTTCAGGTCCCACACCAGGAGCACGGTCGTGATCCCCACGCCGGCCAGCGAGACGAACGCGGCGACGAGGTTCAGCTCGCGCGGCACGCTCGCCAGCCCGAGCGCCGCGGCCAGGAAGGCGATCGCGAACGCCCCGGCCCCGATCCCCTTCGTCCAGAGGTAGAGGGCGACCTTCCAGCCCCACGGGCGGGGATGGAAGACGTCATAGGCGACCCGCGCCTTGGGCATCCGCTGCCCGGCTGGGCGCGGCTCCCGGCGGGGACCGCCCGACGCCCCGGGCATGAGCACCGGCAGGGTGCGCGACGGCGCAGCCCGGTCCTCGCCGTCCCGGCCGGCGGGCCGGCCCGGTGCCATGGCCGCCGTTGCGGTCACCGTCGCGGTCGCCCGCTCGACCTCGCCCACGCTCGACGCCCAGCCGGCCAGCTCGGCCGTGTGGTCCTTCGCCCCGCCGGTCCGGCGCTCGGCCCACATGTAGGCGGTCTCGTGGACCGGGACGAGCGGATCGAGCGTCGCGTCGGAGGCACCCAGGTAGAACGCCTTCGGGCGCGTCCCCTGCTCCGGGCGCCGGACGGTCGTCGGCCGGCTCGAGACGATCCGGCTCACCCGGCTGGCCGGGTCGTCGAGGTCGCCGAAGAGGAGCGATTCGGTCGGACAGACGACGACGCACGCGGGCAGGAGGCCCTGGTCGACCCGGTGGGCGCAGAAGTTGCACTTCTCGGCGACGTGCTCGGCCGGATCGATGTAGATCGCGTCGTACGGGCAGGCCTGGAGGCAGGCCTTGCAGCCGATGCAGCGGTCGGTGTCGAAGTCGACGATCCCGTCCGGGCGCTGGACCATCGCCCGGGTCGGGCAGACCTCGACGCACGGCGGCTCGGCGCAGTGGTTGCAGCGCAGGACCGCGATCTGGCGCCGGGTGGCCGGGAAGGTGCCCGTCTCGACGTACTTCACCCAGGTCCGGTTCACCCCGAGCGGGACGTCGTGCTCCGCCTTGCAGGCGGTCGTGCAGGCATGGCAGCCGATGCAGCTCGTCTGGTCGATCACCCAGGCGAAGTTCGCCACCGCTGACCGCCCCTCCATGCGGATTTCGACGTTGACAGGCAGGCTGGGCCGGAGTATATAGCGACATCACGATATGACAATAGGCCTGTGAATCACGGTCCATTCGGCACTCGGTGGCGAACGCCCGGAGGCCCGGATCGGAAGACACGGAGGGACCAGGATGGCTGAGGCGATCGCTCCGGACCGGACGCTCGACTGCAAGGGCCTGCTCTGCCCGATGCCGATCGTCAAGCTCTCGAAGGCGGTCAAGGAGATGTCGAGCGGCGAGGTCGTCCTGATGGAGGCGACCGATCCCGGCTCGGTGCCGGACGTCGCCGCCTGGTCGAAGCAGACCGGCAACCCGATCGTCTCCCAGGACCAGGCGGGCAACGTCATGCGCTTCTGGATCCGCAAGGCCTGACCGGGCGCCTGCCGAGCCCGGATCCCACGCAGCGAGGACCCCGATGGCGCGCCTGCTCTATGTCCACACCGGCGGCGTCAACAACCCGGAGCGGAGCGCGACGCCGATCTACCTGGCCACGACCGCGGCCGCGATGGACATCGAGGTCGGGATCTACTTCACGGTCAACGGGCCGACCCTGCTCCGGAAGGGGGTCGCCGAGTCGCTGATCGTCCCCAAGCACGACGGCCACGGGGCGCCCCTGCGGCGGTTCATCGACCAGGCCCTCGACCTCGGCGTGAAGTTCTACGTCTGCCAGCCGAGCCTCGACCTGCACGGCCTGACCCACGCCGACCTGATCGACGGGGTCGAGATGATCGGCGGGGCGGCCTTCAACGACATGGCCCTCGAGGCCGACCGCGTGATCTGCTTCTGATGGCCACGAGCACGGTTGCCCGGACGGCGTCGGAGGGCCGGCGCAGGTGACGCTCCAGGCGCGCTACGAGGACGTCCCGCTCGAGACGAAGCAGCGCCTGTTCGACGAGGTGAAGGCGGACATCCGCTTCACCGACTACCTCTACGGCTGCTACGAGTGCGGGATCTGCGTCGCGGCCTGCCCCTCGGCCCGGTTCTACGACTTCTCGCCACGCAAGATCGCCCAGGCGGCGGCGCGCGAGGACCTGGGGATGTTCTACGAGCAGCTGAACGACGACATCTGGAACTGCTCCCAGTGCTTCTCGTGCACCCGCTGCCCGCGCGGCAACAACCCGGGCGGCCTGATCACGGTGATGCGCGAGGTGGCGATCAACAACGGCCTCGGCTCCGCCCGCCAGGCCCTCGAGGGCTACGGCCGGGTCGTCTACAAGATCATGTCGACCGGGACCCAGGTCTCGCCCGACATGCTCCAACCGAACGCCTTCCCGGACTGGGGCCCGCACGTCAAGGAGATCTCGGACAACCTCGAGCTCTGGCGCCGGGCGCTGCCGCCGGACACGCTCCACACGACCTCGACCGCCTGGGAGGTGACCGACAGGACGCTCACCGAGCTGTACCTGATCTGGCACATGACCGGGGTGCTCGACATGATCAAGCAGGTCGACGCGGGCCTGCACATGATCCTCAACGACGTGATGGAAGAGCTGCTCGAAGAAGCCGGCTACACGGCCGACTGAGACGCGGATCGAGAAGGAGGCCCCTGCCATGCCGATCCCGCTGACCGTCATCGAAGGCCGGCGCGCCGCGCAGGCCGAACGCGGCCTGGTCGCTCCACCCACGGAGGACATCCGGGAGAAGGTGTTCGAGCTCGAGGCGAAGGGCGAGTGGCTCGTCCAGCGCGTTCCGGAGCCCTGGCTGCCGGTGACCACGAAGTACGGCCGGACGAAGAAGATCCCCGCCGCCCGGACCTGGCACCACAAGTCGTGCGGCCAGTGCGGCCACATTCCTGGCTACTCGACCTCGATCTTCTGGCTCCACCGCAAGCTGGGCGCGGACTACGCGGACCCCAAGGACCAGACGTCGTGCACGGCCTGGAACTACTACGCCTCGGCGACCTCGAACACCGGCGCCCAGGCAGCGGTCGCGATGCGCAACTTCGGGGCGGCCTACGAAAGCGGCTACTTCCCGCTCATCCACTGCGGAACCTCGTACGGCCACTACAAGGAGGTCCGCGAGGAGCTCGTCGAGCACGCCGAGCTGCGCGACGAGGTGCGCCGGATCTGCGACAAGCTGGGCAAGCCGTTCGTCATGCCCGAGGAGATCGTCCACTACTCCGAGTGGGTCTACGCGATGCGCGACGAGTTCGCCAGGCGCCGGGTCCTCGACCTCTCGAACATCGACGTCACCGTCCACCCGGCCTGCCACTACCACAAGCTCGTCGTGGAGGACGCGATCTACGACCCGGACGTCTACGGCGGGCAGCGCACGGCGGTCGTCTCGGCGGTCGTCACCGCCCTCGGGGCGAACGTCAAAGACTACTCCACCTGGTTCGACTGCTGTGGCTTCGGCTTCCGCCACATCCTCGTCCAGCGCGACTTCACCCGCTCGTTCGCCACCCTGCGCAAGATCGAGGTGATGCGCGAGGAGGCGAACCCGGACGTCGTCCTGACCCACGACACCGGCTGCGTGACGACCCTCGACCAGAGCCAGTTCGCGGCCCGGGCCCACGATCGCAAGGTGGGCGTGCCGGTGATGTCGGAGGCGCAGTTCGCGGCCCTGGCGATGGGCGCCCACCCGTACCGCGTCGCCCAGCTCCACTGGCACAACACCGAGTACCGGCCCCTGCTCGAGAAGATGGGCATCGACTGGCGCGAACGCTGGCGCGAGTTCGAGGACGACCTCGAGCGGCTCAAGAAGGGGGATCAGCAGTTCCTGACCTGGGAGGACGCCGATGCCTGAGTCCGTGCTCGTCGTCGGGGGTGGCCCGGCGGGCCTCGAGGCGGCCCACGCCCTCGCCGAGCTTGGCGCCCGGGCGATCCTCGTCGAGCGGCGGCCCGTCCTCGGCGGGACGCCCGACGAGGCCCACTACGCCGCCCTGACCCCGAACCTCGGCTCGGCCCAGGAGGCGCTCGACCGGCTGCGCGCCGGGGTCGACCACCCGAACGTCGAGCTCCACCTCGGCTCGACGGTGACCGCCTGCACGGGCAGCGTCGGTGACTTCCGGATCACGCTCGCCGGCCCGGACGGGGCGACCCGCGAGGTCGAGGCCGGAGCGATCGTCGTCGCCACCGGGTTCACCCACTTCGACCCGGGGCGCGAGACCCAGATGTACGGCTACTACGAGTTCCCTGACGTGATCACCCTGCCCGACGCGGAGAAGATGCTCAGCGAGCACCGCTTCGTCCGGCCCTCGACCGGCGAGCCGCCCCGGAACGTCGCCTTCATCCAGTGCGTCGGCTCGCGCGACCGCCGGCTGGGCAACGAGTACTGCTCGAAGGTCTGCTGCGGCGTCGCCTCCAAGGAGGCGATCGAGATCCGCCGCCTGGTCCCCGAGGCGAAGGTCTACATCTTCTACATCGACATGCGGATGTACGGCTACTGGGAGAACGAGATCTACTGGCCGGCCCAGGAGCAGTACAACGTGAACTACATCCGGGGCATCGTGACCGAGATCGTCCAGCGCGGCGACCGCCTGCTGATGAAGGGCGAGGACACGACGATGGGCCGCCCGCTCGAGGTGCTCATGGACGTGATCGTCCTGTCGGTCGGGATGGAGCCCAGCCGGGGCACGCGCGAGATCGCCGGCATCCTTGGCCTCGAGGCGAACAAGTACGGCTTCATCCGCACTCCGGGCGAACCGATGGACCCGGTCAGCACGAGCGTGCCGGGCATCTACGTGGCGGGGGCGGCCGCCGGACCGAAGGACCTCGAGGACTCGATGAACATGGCCGGCGCGGCTGCCATGAAGGCGCTCGGGGCGATCCGGAGCGGGGCGGCGCGGGCGGCGGCAGCGGGTCGGTGACGATGGTCGGGCCGTACGTCCGGGCGACGGTGGCTGCCGGCGCCGGGCCCGCCGCTCCCCGGCACGCCGCGGGCGGGACCGACGATGTCGATGCGCCGAGCGCCGTCGAGTTCATGCGCGAGGCGCTGATCAAGATCAGCGAAGAGGAGATCGGCACGATCGCCGAGCTCCTCGCCCGCAAGCGCGAGCTGCTCCTGCCGGCCCTCGCCCCCGACGCCCTCGCCGGCGGGACGGCCGAGGCGGTCCGGCCGATCCTCGGTCGCGTCTTCGCCACCCGGCGCCGCTCCGACCAGCTGCTCGTCGCGGTCGGCGCACCGGCGCTCGCCCGTGCGATCGGCGAGCTGCTCCACGGACCGGGCCACGTCGCCGGCCGCTTCCGCGCCTTCGACGAGGCGCTGCCGGCGCTCGAGCCGGCCGTCCGGCGCGAGCTGGCCGGCGAGTGCCTCCACTACCTCGACCCGGAACGCCACTGGCTGTGGGCCCGCTGGATGTGGGAGCCGGAGGTCCGGACCGGCGCCCTGCCGCTGGTCATGGTCGACGAGTTCGACTTCAGCGGCCCCGATCCGGGGGCGGTCTACCTGCGCGTCGGGGCGGCGACCGCGGCCGTGATCGCGACCGCCGACGAGCTCGGCTTTCGCCGGATGCGGGCGAGCCCGTTCGTGGTCGACGTCTACCTGGCCGCGATCTACGGGGTCTACCTGTACACCGTCACCCGCCTGCGGATGAGCCAGGAGTTCAACCGGGTGATCCCCCAGCTGCCCGATCTCGTGCGCCGGCTGCACGGCGTTCATCGACTGGAGGCCTAGGCGTCCCATGCAGGAGCTGCCCGTCGTCAAGGTCGACCGGATCATCGAGTCCGATCACGCCGTCATCGACGGGATCGACATCTCCGGTCGCTGGAACCGGATGTTCAGCCAGCGCGCGATCACCGAGTACCCGACCGAGGCGATGGACTGGGTGACCGGCCTGGCCGGCGGCGAGTCGCTGCGGAACTGCTACCAGTGCGGCAAGTGCGTCCCCGTCTGCCCCGTCCAGCACGTCGGCAGCTACGGCCCCCGGAAGCTGAACGTGAAGGTCCTGCGCGGCAACAACCTGCTCGACGACCCCGACCTCTGGCTGTGCACGACCTGCGGCAACTGCTACCGGGTCTGCCCCAAGGAGGTCAACCCGCTCGAGTTCATGCCCGCGATCCGTGAGCAGGCGGTCCTCGAGGGCAAGGTCCCGGCCGAGCTCCAGAAGGTGTTCGAGAACCTCCAGCGCCAGGGCAACCCGCTCGGCGAGCCGGCCCGGAAGCGGGCCGACTGGACCGCCGACGCGGGCGTGCCGGTGCCGCTCATCTCGGAGCTCGGACGGCCGGTCGACGTCCTGTGGTACGTCTCGGACTACACCTCGTACCACCCGCGCGGCCGGGACGCGGCCCGGGCGATGGCCCGGGTGCTCACGGCCCTCGGGGTCGACTTCGCGATCCTCGGCGCGGAGGAGCGCAGCGACGGCGACTCGGCCCGCCTGGCCGGCGAGACCGGGCTCTTCGAGCTGCTCGCCGAGCAGAACATCAAGACGCTCCGCAAGTACCGCTTCAACCGTGTCGTGGTCATGGACCCCCACGCCTACAACGCGTTCAGGAACCACTACCCACGCCTGGGCTGGGAGGGCGAGGTCCTCCACTACACGCAGTTCCTCGCCCCGCTCGTCGACCGGATCGAGTTCCGCTCGCGGGTCGAGCTCGACGTGACGTACCACGACCCGTGCTACCTGGGGCGGAACAACGGCGAATACGACGCGCCGCGCCGGCTGCTCGAGGCGATCCCGGGCATCCGGCTGGCGGAGATGCCGCACAACCGCAAGAACGGCTACTGCTGCGGCGGCGGGGGCGGCGGGATGTGGCTCGACGGCTTCGTCGCCGATCACGTCTCCGAGCGGCTCTCCGAGCGCCGCGTCCGCGAGGCCGTGGCCACCGTCGGCACGGACGGCACCGGCATTCTCTCGGTCGCCTGCCCGTACGAGCCGTCGCGCTTCGAGGACGCGGTCAAGTCGACCGGCAACGACGGTCGACTCGTGGTCCGCGACATCATCGAGCTGATCGACCAGGCGATGCAGCCACCGGCCGTCTGACCGAGCCCCGACCGAACGCCCAGGCTGGCCGACCACCCCACGACCCGACCGAGGAGGATGGATGGAACTCGTGGTACTGCTCAAGCAGGTTCCCGATCTCGCCGAGGAGCTCGAGATCGACCCCTCCGGGACCGATCTCGCCCGCGACTGGCTGAGCCTCGTCACGAGCGAGTGGGACGAGTACGCGCTCGAGGAGGCGCTCCAGGTGCGCGACCTCGTCGGCGGCGCCGTCACCTGCCTGGCGCTCGACACCGGCTCGGTCGACGAGATGCTCGCCACCTGCCTGGCCCGGGGCGCCGACCGGGTCCTCAAGGTCGGCTCGTTCGACCGGCCGCCCGACTCCCACACCGCGGCCAGAGCGTTCGCGGCAGCCCTGCGCGGACTCCCCCACGACCTCGTCCTGACCGGCGTCCAGGCGATCGACGACCTCGACGGCCAGGTCGGACCGCTCGTCGCGGCCGAGCTCGACCTGCCCCACGTGAGCGTCGTCACCCACATCTCGATCGGGCCCGACGGGCGGACCGCGACCGCCCACCAGGAGTACGCCGGCGGCCTGGTCGCCGAGTTCGAGCTCGACCTGCCCGCCGTCCTCGGTGTCCAGACCTCGCGCGAGGCACCCCGCTACGCGCCGGTCAGTCGGGTCCGCCAGCTGCTCAAGACCGCCGACATCGGCACGCTCGAAGTCAGCGTCCCCGCCGACGGCGGGCTGGTGATCGAGGCGATGGCAGTCCCCGAGGCGAGCGGCCACGCCGAGATGATCGAAGGGGACGCCACCGCGGTCGCCGACCGGATCGCCGCGATCCTGCGCGAGCGCGGCCTGGTCAAGGGAGGTGCCTGATGAGCGCCGACGTCTTCGTCCTCGTCGAGCACCGCGACGGGGCGGTCACCGAGGGCACCCTCGAGCTCCTCGGACGAGCCCGCGATCTCGCCGCGGCGACCGGCGGCGAGGCGGTCGCGCTCCTGCTGGGCAGCGCCGTCGAGCCACTCGTCGGACAGCTCGGCGCCGCCGGCCGGATCCTCGCCCTCGAGGACCCCGCCCTGGCCGAGTTCACCCCCTCGGCCTGGCAGGCGGCCCTCGTCCCGCTCGTCCGCGACCGGGCGCCGGTCCTCGTCCTCGCCCCGAACACCGGGGTCGGGATGGACGTCGCGGCCGGCCTGTCCGGAGCGACCGGCCTGCCCCTCGCCGCCTATGCCACCGACGTCGTCATCGATGGTGGCTCGCCCCTCGTCACCTGCCGGCTCTATGCCGGCAAGATCGACGTCCGGGTCCGCTTCCGCGACGGGCGCGGGATCGCGACCGTCGTGGCCGGCGCCTTCCCGGCCGAGGCCGGGCGGGTCGCCGGCAGCCCGGCCGTGGAACGGGTCGCGCCGCCGGCCCGCGACACCCGGGTCCGCTTCCGGGCCTTCCACCGGCCGGAGGCGGGCGACGTCGACATCACCCGCGAGGCGATCCTCGTCTCGGTCGGCCGGGGGATCGGCGAGCAGGAGAACATCGAGCTCGTCGAGGAGCTCGCGGCCGCCCTCGGCGGCGCCGTCTCGTCGTCGCGCCCGATCGCCGACGCGGGCTGGCTGCCGCGCACCCGCCAGGTGGGCAAGTCCGGCCTGCGCGTGAAGCCGAAGCTCTACCTCGCTCTCGGCATCAGCGGCGCGCCCGAGCACCTCGAGGGGATGCGCGACGCCGAGCTGATCGTCGCCGTCAACACCGACCCGCGGGCCCCGATCTTCGGGGTCGCCCACTACGGGGCGGTGGCCGACATCCTCGACGTCGTGCCGGCGCTCACGAAGCGCCTGACCGGCTGAGCGACGGGTCGGACGATGCTCGATCGGTCGGTCACGCGGGAGGTCTTCGAGGGGGTCGGGGCGACCGGCGAGGCGCTCTTCTACCTGCTCGCCGCGCTCGCCACGCTGATCTTCTTCGCCGGTCTGGGCCTGAAGGTCCGCAAGTACCTCCGTGGCCGCCACGAGGATCGCTTCGGATCGCCCGGCTCGTTCCTCTCGCGCGCGCTCCGGGGGACGTTCGCCACGGCGACGAGCCGGACGGTCGGCAAGCGCGACGAGTACGCCGGCATCTGGCACGCGGCGATCATGTGGGGCTTCATCGTCCTGTTCATCGGGACCGCGATCCTGACCGTCGACACCGACATCCTCGGCATCTTCGCCCCGGACTATCGCTTCTTCTGGGGCGCGTTCTACGTCGGCTATTCGCTCATCCTCGACCTCCTCGGGCTGACGATGCTGGTCGGCCTGGCGGCGATGGGCTATCGCCGCTGGCGAGCCCGGACACCCGCCGCGGACTACCGGCGGGTCGACCTCGATCCGGCGGCAAGCGACCGGCGCGGCTTCGTCCGCGGCGACTGGATCTTCCTGGGCTGGCTGGCCCTGCTCGGGGTCAGCGGCTTCATCGTCGAGGCACTCCGGATCGTGGCCCACGACTTCCCCTCGTTCGAGCTCTTCTCACCGGTCGGCTACGCGCTCGGCCGAGGGCTGGCGGCGGCGGGCCTGACAGCGGAGGCGGCGGCCGGGCTCCATCTCTCGCTCTGGTGGAGCCACGCGGTCGTGGCCCTCGCCTTCATCGCCTACATTCCGTTCGCCAAGGCGATCCACATGCTTACGAGCGGGGCGAACGTGACCCTCCGCTCGCCTCTCGCCGGCCGGCGCCTGCCGGTCCTCGAGCCGGCCCCGGCCCCGGTCGTGCCGGCGCTCGCCGCGCCGATCGCGACCGACGGCCATGTCGGGCTGCGCGACCTCGCCGATTTCACCTGGAAGCAGCTCCTCGACCTCGACGCGTGCACGAAGTGCGGGCGCTGCCATGCCGCCTGCCCGGCCGCCGCGTCCGGGGCCCCGCTCTCGCCGCGCGACCTGATCCTCGACCTGCGCCAGCAGGCCGACGCGGCCTGGGCGATCCTGGCCCCGAACGCCGAGCGGCGGACCGACCGCGCCTGGGGCGACGGCACGGCCGGCCGGGACGCCGAGCGGTCCGCCCCCGTTTTCGAGATCACCCCGCCCTCGAGCGGCGGCTTGATCGCCGGCGGTCTGATCCGGGCCGAGACGCTCTGGTCGTGCACGACCTGCCTCGCCTGCGTCGAAGCCTGCCCGGTCGGGATCGAGCACGTCCCGGCGATCGTCGGGATGCGCCGCTCGCTGATCGACCAGGGGGTGATCGAGCCGGGCCTCCAGACCGCGCTCACGAATCTGGCCAAGCAGGGCAACTCGTTCGGCCAGTCCGGGCGACTCCGGGGCCGCTGGTCCGACGGCCTGCCGACCCCGATCCGCGATGCCCGCCGGGAGTCTGTCGACTGGCTCTGGTTCGTGGGCGACTTCGCCTCGTTCGATGCCCGCGTCCAGGCCGCGACCAGGCTCGTGGCCCGCGTCTTCGAGGCCGCCGGCGTCGACTTCGGCATCCTCTACGAGGGCGAGCGAAACGCCGGCAACGACGTCCGGCGGGTCGGCGAGGAGGGGCTGTTCGAGATGCTCGTCGAGCACAACGTCGGCCAGCTCGCGAAGGCGCGCTTCCGGCGGATCGTGACCACCGACCCGCACACCCTGAACACGCTCCGGTTCGAGTACCCCCAGTTCGGCGCCGAGCACGAGGTCTGGCACTACAGCGAGCTGCTGAGCGCGCTCTTCCGCGACGGCCATCTGGCGGCGCGGGCGCCGATCGGGCGCCGGGTGACCTATCACGACCCGTGCTACCTGGCCCGCTACAACGAGGTGACCGTCGCGCCGCGCGAGGTGCTGGCGGCGATCGGGGCCGAGCTCGTCGAGATGCCCCGCAACCGGGCCAACACGTTCTGCTGCGGTGCCGGTGGCGGGCGGATCTGGATGGACGACTCAGGGCTCCGCGAGCGGCCCTCCGAGCAGCGGATGCGTGAGGCCGCCACGCTCGACGGGGTCGCCGACTTCGTGACCGCCTGCCCGAAGGACCTCACGATGTACACCGCGGCGGCCAAGGCGACCGGGCTCGACGGGCGGCTCGCCGTCAGCGACCTGATCGAGCTCATGGCGGCCGCGATCGAGCTCGGCCCGGAAGTCGCGGCCGAGGCGTCCGGTACGGCCGAAGTGGCCGGAATCGCGGCCGGGGCC
>CAYMBB010000039.1:0-13384 GCA_964388515.1 uncultured Anaerolineaceae bacterium | reverse complement strand
AGGACGCCGCGCGGGATCCGGGCCCCGAGCGAGTTGAACTTCTCGGGGTACTTGAGGAACTCGACGACCTCCTGGAGCTCCGTCTTGGCCTCGTCCACCCCGGCCACGTCGGCGAACGTGACGACCGTCTTGTTGCCCAGGAACATCCGCGCCCGGCTCTTGCCGAAGCTGAGCGCCTGGTTGTTGGTCCCCTGGGCCTGGCGCATCATGAAGAAGATGAAGCCCCCGATCAGTACGATCGGCAGGAGCCCGGTCAGGATCAGGCCGAGCCAGGATGTGTCCTGCGGCTTCTCCGCCTTGTAGACGTCCCTGCCCAGGTCGATCCCGCCGGCCTTGGCGGCCGCCTGCATGTCGCTGTAGACGCTGGTCAGGACGCTGGGCACGACCGTCGCGTACGACTTGCCGTCCTTTAGCGTGACGGTCAGCGTCTGCTCCTGCTGGACGACCGAAGTCACCCTGCCCGACTGGACGTCGTCGAGGAACTGCGAGTAGCCGGTCGTCGGCTGGTTGGGGGCCTGGATCAGCCAGGCATAGAGAAGCGCGACGGTGCCCATCACGAGGATGAGCATCACGACACCGTTGCGCAGGAACTTTGCGTTCAAGAGGGGCCTCCGGCTCAGACGCGCCGGTGCCACGCACCGACTCGTGAGCCGAGTATAGCGTCCGGCCGGTCGATGGCCTCGCGACGACCCCGCGTCGTCGGCCCGGGCAGGGCGCCGGCCTCGGCCCGGGCATTCGGGAGGCCCTGGGCAAGCGTCGCCCGCGTCGTGTCGCCGGATGACATCCGGCCGACCTACCGGGTGCCGGCCACGGTTCGCATACCGCAGGAGCTGGTAGCGGAGGGCGGATTCGAACCACCGACCAAGGGCTTATGAGTCCCCTGCTCTGCCACTGAGCTACTCCGCCACGGGCCGCGATTCTAGCAAAGGGCCGTGCCTTGGGGCGAATCCTGGTCTCGGGGCGAGTCCCAGGTGCCGCGACCGCAACCCGACGGTCGCGCCGGCCCGGCCGCCTGCGCCCGATCTCCGGGCAGCAGTCCACCGGGCAGGGTCCCGACTCACTGCTCGGATCGCCGGCCGGTCGCGCCCGATCGCCGGCCAGCCGGGCAGGCTCCCGAACCTCAAGCCGGCCGCGCAGTGCGCGGTGCCCAACGTGGGTTCTTCGGAGGCGAACAACCTGCGGGAATCGGACGCTCCCGGACCCCAAGCGCCCGGAGCCGGCTCGATTCGGCCGATTCGTTCTCCTCGAGCTGTCGTCTGGCACCAGGACCCACCGGGAGAGGCTCCGCAGGGCCGATCTCTTCCCCAGCGAAGAACGCGAGGAGGCGACGTCTTCGGAGGAGCCGCCGGTCCGGCGACCTGCCCCATCCGTACCAGGCGCCACCGGGACGAGCGCGTCCTTTCGGGGTCGGCGTCGCTCGTCGATCGTGCCCGTGTCGGCGACACGCGGACCTGGGGATGCACCGATGAGCCAGATCGTCTCGCCCGAGTCGGGAGGATTCCCGGCGGTTGCCCGCGCCGGATGGAGTCGGCCCCCGCAGCCGGGCTCAGGCTGCCAGGCGCCATGATTCTGAGCGTCGGTCGGGTCCTGCGCCTCGTGTTCCAGCGGCCGGCTCCGGAGCCGGCCGAGGAGCCGTCTCGGAGCGACGAAGCGCCAGCCCAGCCCGAGGTCGAGTTCTCCGCCTACGCCGAAGACTGCCGGGTGTACGGGCGGATCCGGCTCGAGGCCGAGCGTCTGTCCGACATGCTCAACACCCACGACGACGTGCTGCTCGTGTCCGTCCTCGTCGAGAGCCTGGCTGACGGGCGCACGTATGCCGTCGACGAGGTCACGATCCCGCGCGACGAGCTCCTGGTCGTCGAGGCGCTCGGGCCTCGAGGCAACCCGGGGCGCCGGACCCGGACCCGCCCTTATCCACTCGCGGTGAAGCTCGGCCCATACGAGGTGCGCGGCTACGTCCACGTGACACCGGGAGCTGACGTCCTGAACGCGGTCCGCCGTCGCCGGCCGATGGTGGCCCTGACCGAGGCGTCGATCAGCTACGTCGCAGGTGGCACGAACCGGCGACGACGGGCCGGGACCCTGCTCTTCAACCGCGAGTGCGCGGACTGGCTCGCCCTGACCGACGACGAAACGATCGACTTCCCGGAGCTGCCGGTTTCGCTCAGCACCGGCCCGCTCGTCAAGGACTTCACCGGACAGGTCCTCACGTTCCACGATCGCTGACGCCGACACGCCGGGCGACCGGGCGGATCATCCGCTTCAGGGCAGGGCGAAGCGCTCGACCGCCCGCTCGGCCAGCAGGGTACCGATCGCCAGCGAGCTGGTCGCGGCCGGCGACGGGGCATTCAGGACGTGCAGGACGCGGTCCGATCCGCCGAGGTGGAAGTCGTCGAGCAGTCGCCCGTCGCGACCGAGCGCCTGGGCCCGCACGCCCGACGGGCCGAACACGAGCTGGTCGGCGCGCAGCTCGGGCACGTAGCGCCGGAGCAGGTCCAGGAACGCTGCCGCCGACCAGTCCCGCCACAGTTCGGCGAGACCGGTTCGCCAGTAGCGGGCGGCGAGGCGCAGGAACCCCGGATACGAGAGCGTGGCCGCGAGATCCGCGAGGCGGACGTCGAGCCGACCGTATCCGTCGCGGGCGAAGGCGAGGACGGCGTTCGGCCCAGCCCAGACCGACCCGTCGATCCGCCTCGTGAAATGGACGCCGAGGAACGGGAAGCGGGGGTCCGGGACCGGGTAGATCAGGCCACGGACGAGGTGACGGGCGTCCGGAGTGAGGGTGTAGTAGTCGCCCCGGAAGGGGACGATCCGGGGCGCGTCCGGACCGGTCTCGCCGCTGAGTGCCGCGACCCGATCCGCCCACAGACCGGCGCATGCGATGACGTTCCGCGCCACGAGCGGACCGCGTCGGGTGCTGAGCACGAGCTCGTCCCTGCGCCGCTCGATCCCGGTCACCTCCCGGCTCGTCTCAACGCGGCCGCCGGCGGCGATGACATCGGCGGCATAGGCGCTCGCGACCTGCCGGAAGTCGACGATCCCGGCGCGCGGACTCCAGAGCGCCCGCAGGCCTCGGGCGTGAGGCTCGATCTCCCGAATCCGCTCGGGCCCGACCGACTCGAGTCCCTCGACACCGTTCGCCCGGGCCCGTTCCTCGAGCGCGGCCAGGCGTGGCAGCTCGTCCTCCGTCACGGCCACGACGAGCTTGCCGGGTCGGGCGAACGGGATTCCCTTGTCCTCCAGGTATCGCTCCAGGAGCGCCCTGCCCTCCCGGCACAGACGAGCCTTGAGCGAACCGGGGGCGTAGTAGATGCCGGTATGGATCACGCCGCTGTTGTGGCCGCTCTGGTGCGCGGCGACCGCCTCTTCCTTGTCGAGGACGACGAGCCGGAGGTCCGGGCGCCGCTCGAGCAGGGCTCGCGCGGTCGCCAGACCGACCAGCCCGGCACCGATGAGCGCGACGTCGACGGGGCTGTCGGACGCGCCGGAGGAGACCGGCGCCGGCGCCCCGCCCGGTGGAGGCATCAGCCGCCGGACGCGGGCCCGAACAGGAGCGAGAGCCAGGATTCGAACGGCGAGCGCTCCGCTTCCGGCGCCCCGAGACGGAGCGCGGCCGACCCAGGCGCATCGGCCGGCAGCGGCGCGGCGTCCGAGGCGAGCACGAACGGGCGCTCGCGCCGCGCCCCGAGACCGTAGCCGCGTGCCTGCTGCTCGATGTACGCCTGCCTCTGGATCAGTTCCAGCTCGGCCTGCAAGGCGGCCACGGTCGTCTCGATCTGCTGGTTCTCGACGCGCAGCTGCTCGGCCCGAGCAGTCGCGGCCGACGCGTCCCCCACCTGGCGGGCGAAGGCCAGAATGATCCAGGCCGACACCAGACCGGCGAGGATGAACGCTGCCCGACGTCGGGTCAGCCCCGCGAGCGAGAGCCCGTCGAGGGAAGGCCGTGTTGGCGCGGGCGCGATCACCAGCTCGGCGTCCGGATCAGGCTCCGCCCCCGCATCGGACCGGCGATCGAACAGCGCTCCGTCCGCATCGCCACCAGACCGGCGCCTCCCGCTGCCATGAACCATGGCCCGATGCTAGCTGCGGGCAGGTGGGGTGTCAACCGCGGCTCGGGCGCCGGTCGCATCCGCGGCCGGACCGGCGCGACGCTCCGGGTCGTGACAACAGAGCTGACACAACCGGCTTCCAGCTTCTGCTACACTGCCGCCATTTCGTACGGATGTTCGGATTGGAGGAAGCGATGCGACGCTATGCACCGGCTGCCGCCGAGACGGTCCTCGCGACGCTGCTCGCCGAGCCATCGTTCGCCCGCGGCGTCGTCCACCATGCCGAGATTCCGGCCCGCGCGGCGGACCTCGTCCCCCTGCCCGACTGGCTCGATCCCCGCCTGCGCGCCGGGCTGGCGAGTCGCGGCATCCGCTCCCTCTACCGTCACCAGGCGGACGCGATCCAGGCCGTCCGCGCCGGCCAGGACGTGGTCGTGGTCACCCCGACGGCGTCGGGCAAGACGCTCTGCTACGCCCTGCCCGTCCTCCAGGCGATCGCCGAGGACCGGGCGGCTCGAGCGCTCTGGCTGTTCCCGACCAAGGCCCTCGGCCAGGACCAGGTGGCCGAGCTCTCGGAGCTGGCCCGAGCCGCCGAACTGCCGCTCTCGGCCGCGACCTACGACGGCGACACGCCGGCCCCGATCCGGTCCGCGATCCGGAGCGCCGGACAGGTCGTGGTCACGAACCCGGACATGCTCCATGCGGCGATCCTTCCCCACCACACGAAATGGTTCCAGCTCTTCGAGCAGCTCCAGGTGATCGTGATCGACGAGCTTCACACGTACCGCGGGGTCTTCGGCAGCCATGTCGCGAACGTCATCCGCCGCCTGCTCAGGATCTGCGCCCACTACGGCTCGCATCCGGTGATCGTGTGCTGCTCGGCCACGATCGCCAACCCGGCCGAACTGGCGATGACGCTCACCGGCCGGCCGGCGCGTCTCGTCGACCGCAACGGCGCTCCCTCCGGCGCGCGCCACGTCCTGCTCGTCGACCCGCCCCTCCTCGACGCCACCACAGGTGCTCGCGGCTCGGCGCTCACCCTCGCCAATCGCTGGGCGCTGCCGTTCCTGCGGGCGGGACGCCAGACGATCCTCTTCGGCCGCTCCCGGACCGCCGTCGAGCTCCTGCTGACCGGGATCCGCGAGGCGCTGCGCGAGGGCGACGGACCACGAGCGCGGATCCGCGGCTATCGGGGAGGCTACCTGCCCAGCGAGCGTCGATCGATCGAGCGCGGGCTGCGCGACGGCGAGGTGCTCGGAGTCGTGAGTACGAACGCGCTCGAGCTCGGCGTCGACATCGGACACCTGGACGTTGCGATCCTCGCCGGCTACCCGGGTTCGGTGGCCGCGACCTGGCAGCAGATCGGCCGGGCCGGGCGGCGGCAGGAGACGAGCGTCTCGATCCTCGTCGCCAGCGCCGCGCCGGTCGACCAGTACGTCATCCACCACCCCGAGTTCCTCCTCGCCGGCAGTCCGGAGGAGGCTCGTCTCGATCCAGACAACCTCCACGTCCTCCTGGCCCATCTGAAGGCGGCCGCCTTCGAGCTGCCCTTCGAGCCGAGCGAGACGTTCGGCTCCGGGCCGGCGGACGAGCTGCTCGCCTTCCTCGCCGAGGACGGGTTCGTGCGCCAGGCCGGCGACGGCCGCTGGTACTGGGCGAGCGAGAACTTCCCCGCCACCGCGGTCTCCCTGCGGGCGGCGACCGAAGAGAATGTCGTGATCATCGACACGACCCCCGATCGCCCCCGGGTGATCGGCGAGGTCGACCTCTTCTCGGCCCAGACGCTCGTGCACGAAGACGCGATCTACCTTCACGAATCCGCCCAGTACCACGTCGATCGGCTCGACTGGGGCGAGCGCAAGGCGTACGTCCGGCGGGTCGACGTCGACCACTACACCCAGGCGGACCGGGCCGTGACCCTCAAGCCGCTCGACGTCTTCGCCGAGGAGCCGACGCCAGGTGGGAGCCGGGCCCATGGCGAGGTGATGGTCGCCAGCCTGGCGACGATCTACAAGAAGCTGAAGTTCGTCACCAACGAGAACCTCGGCTGGGGCCGGATCCACCTGCCTGAGATCGAGCTCCAGACGACCGCCTACTGGCTGACCGCCGGGAACCTGGCGCCAGCCTGGCGACGCGAGGAGCTCGACGTCGCCCTGGTCGGGGCCGGGCGGGCGATCCAGACGGTGGCGAGCGTCCTGCTGATGGTCGATCCGCGCGATCTCGGACTCGTCAGCCAGGTGCGCTCTCCCCACCAGGAAGCGCCCACGATCTACCTCTATGAGGCGATCCCGGGCGGGGTCGGGCTTGCTGGGCGCCTCTACGCTCGTCACGAGGAGCTCCTTGCCGGTGCGGCGGAGCTGATCGCCGCCTGCGGCTGCGAGGGCGGTTGCCCCGCCTGCACCGGCCCACGGCTCGAGCCGGACGTCGATGCCCGGCGGCTCGCCCTCCGGCTGCTGGCGGAACTCGGAGCGCCCGTTGCCGCCCGGATGGGCGCCCGGCCCGTGGCGCGGCCATGAGCCAGCCTCTGACCCTCGAGCGCCGCCTCGCCAGCCTTCGGGCGGCACGTCCCCCGGCAGGTCAGGTGCACCGACCCGACGACCGGCGCAGATCGCTCGACCTCGCCGATGCCCTCGCCGCCACCCTGGCCGGAGAACACGTCCGGACACCGCTCGGCAGCTACGTGCGCGTCGAACGCCCGGACCGGCCGCTGCCGCTCGATCGCAGCCGCCTCGCCAGCCTCCCCGGACAGCCGCCGCCCGGGGTCCCGCTCCTCTGCCTCGACACCGAGACGACCGGACTCGCGACCGCCGCCGGGACGTTCGTCTTCCTCGTCGGCATCGGCCGCTGGGCCGGCGACCGATTCGAGCAGGTCCAGTTGCTCCTGCCCGACCAGTCCGAGGAGCGCGCCCTGCTCGGCGCCTTGCGTGACCTGATCCCGCCCGACGGCTGGCTCGTCACGTACAACGGGCGCGCCTTCGACTGGCCGCTCCTCGTCACCCGCTACCGGATGGCCCGCCACGACGCGCCGCCGCACGCCGGCCACCTGGACCTCCTCTCGTTCGTGCGCCGGATCTTCCGCCACCGGCTGCCCGACGCCCGGCTCCGGACCGTGGAACGCGAGCTCCTGGGGGTCGAGCGTGATCGCGACGTCGACGGCTGGGAGATCCCCGGCCGCTACCTCTCGTTCCTGCGCGACGGTCGGACGGACGGCCTGGTCGAGGTCGTCCGGCACAACGACGAGGACGTCCGATCGCTCGCCCGGCTCCTCGTCCACATCGCCGACCGGCTCGGAGACCCGGAGCGGCGGCGCCAGGCCCTGACCGGCGACCTTGCCGCGCTCGCTGCCGCCTACCGCCGCGAGCGCCGGGACCAGGCCGCCCTCGACTGCCTCGAGGACGCGCTCGAGGTCACCGAGCGCGAGGCGGCCGCAGACCGCGCAGGGCTCGCCGCCGCCCTCGTGGCCGGGACGCGCGCGACGATCGCCCATCGCAGCGAGCGACTCGCCGCCGAGCGCGCCCGCACGCTCCGACGGCTCGGCCGGGACGACGAGGCGCTGGCGGCCTGGCGGGCGCTGGCCACGGCAGGCGGTTCGCTGGCCGCGGTCGCCTGGGTCGAGGCGGCCAAGCTGCTCGAGCATCGTCGGCGGGACCCCGCCGGGGCGCTCGAGGCCGCGGACGCGGCCGCCCGGCTGGCGGAGCGGGCCCGCCTGCTCGGCCGGCCGCTGCCCGTCCTGGAGGCGGATCTTGCCCGCCGCCATCGGCGGCTCCGCGGCGCGCTGGCGCGGGCCCGGGCCCAGCGCACCGGGTGCGCGGCCTGATCAACCGTCGCCGGCGCCGCCGGGCGAGATCACGTGCGGGTGGCGCGGCGCCAGGGCTATCCGGCGCCGGACCGCGCCGCGCCCAGGGACGCCGAGCAGGCCCGGTCGCTCGAGCACGAGCGACGCCGCGGCCGCCGCCAGGAGGAGGTCGTAGCCCCGGGCGAACCTGCCCCCGACCAGCCTCGGCTCGGCATGGGCCGCCAGCAGGCCGGCCAGGAAGACGTCGCCGGCGCCGGTCGGGTCGACCTCCGCGGCAGACGGGATCGCCGGCCAGCGCCGGAGGTTGTGTGCACCTCCCTCGCCCACCGCCACGGCCAGGCCGCCCCGGTTGCCCTGGGTGATGCACAAGGTCGCGCCCGGCTTCATCAGATCGCACAGCGCCTCGAGCGGGATGTTCGCGTCGAAGTCGTCGCGGCTGACCCCGACGAAGTCCGCCCGCTCGATCAACCGCGACGGCGTCGGCGGGTGGTGGACGACCCGCTCCCCCGGCACGAGGTCGCGCAGCAGCCCCTGCCAGGCAACGGCCACCAGCGCGTCGGGCGGGATCGCGTCGGCCCACTCGTCGCCGAGCTCGCCGGCGACCGGGGCGAGAATCCACGCCCGGGTCGCCCGCCAGGCGTCGGGCAGGGCAGACACAGGCAGCGGATCGGAGCGCTCGAAGCAGAGCTGGATCCGCCCACGTGGCGTCTCGATGTTGTCGAACACCGGACCGCGTGCGAGCCGGACGAGCTGGACCTCGGCCCCGGCCCCGCGCAGGAGCTCGAGCTCGGCGGCGCCAGCGGCAGCCGCGTCGACTCCGACGAGAGCGCCCGTCGCCAGGCCGAGCCGGGCAACCGTGAGCGCGCTATACGCGACGCCTCCGCCCAGACGCCAGCCGCGAGGATCATCGGGGGCGTGGTCGCGCGCGGCGGACCCGACGACGATGATCCGCGGCGGTCGGGCAAACGCGCCCGCGTCCGGCATGGTGGCCCTCGCTCTCCAGTCGCCGCGCCCGGCGAATCTTGCCGCCGCCGGCGCCGGCCCCGCGATCCTCCCCGGCCCTGTGCCGGGAGCGCGTCCGGCGCGAGCGTATACTGGCCGCCGCCCCGCCGTCCGACCACCTGGCGGGCCCGAACCTGGGAGTGACGGTGTTCTTCTACGAGCTTCACGAGGGCGATGACGATCTCTTCGCCGATCTGCTCCTCGCCCGCGAGACGGAGATGTCGCCCGACGTCTTCTTCCAGACCGTCCAGGAGATTCGCCGCCGGGTCCAGGACACGTTCGAGCAGGACACCCTGATCGAGGCGATCGCCGAGGAGCTCGAGCGCGACCACGGCTTCATCTTCATCTCGGACGCGCGCCTGACGGCGGCCGTCAACGTCTCCACCGACGAGGCCGACAACTTCCTCGCCGACCTCGATGACGAGGCGGACGAGGTCGAGTTCGACGGTGACGACCTCGAGGAGACCGACGGCTACCTGACGATCGTCGCCGACCTCAAGGCTGACCCGGACGTCCGGGCCAACTGACCCCTGGCCGGGTTCAGCGGCTGAACAGGATCTCGATCACGTCGCCGTCCTTCACCCGGTACGTCCGGCCCTCGGAGCGCAGCTTGCCATGCCGGCGCGCTTCGGCCATCGAGCCGAGCGCGACCAGGTCCTCGTAGGCGACGACCTCGGCCCGGATGAAGCCCCGGGCCAGGTCGCTGTGGATCGCCGCGGCAGCGTCGACTGCGGTGGCGTCGCGCGGGATCGGCCAGGCCCGAACCTCGTCCGGACCCGCGGTCAGGAAGCTCACCAGGCCGAGCAGCTGGTACGAGAGCGCGATCACCCGGTCGAGGCCTGACTCGCGGAGCCCGAGCTCGGCCATGAAGACCGCCGCCTCCTCGGGCTCGAGTTCCCCGAGCTCCATCTCGATCCGGGCCGAGAGCGCGTCGACGATCGTGTGCTGATGGCGGTAGCGCCCGGCGACCGCGGCCACCAGCTCCCCGGCCCGAGGCAGGTCCTGCTCGCCGATGTTGAGGAGCACGAGGACCGGCTTCTGAGTCAGGAACCGGAACCCCCGGATCGCCTTCTCCTCGTCCGCTTCGAGCGCCACGTCACGGATCGGTGAGCCGGCGCGGAGCGCGTCGTGCAGCCGGCGCAGGACCGCCTCCTCCCGCTCGTTCGCCTCGCGCTCGGCGGGGGTGCCGTGGCGGCCGGTCGCCCGCAGTCGCTCGAGCCGTCGCTCGGTGACCGCCAGGTCGGCCATCGTGAGCTCGAGGTCGAGGCGCTCGAGGTCGCGGAGCGGCTCGACCGTCCCCTCCGGGTGGGGCACGGACGGGTTCTCGAAGGCGCGCACGACGTGGAGCAGGGCGTCCGAGTCGCGCAACCGGGCGAGGTGCTCGGGCGGCAGTTCCTCGGCCCCGATCCGTCCGTCCGACGAGGCGGGCGGGGCGGGCAGGTCGATGTACGTCACGTCGGCGTGGACGACTTTCTTCGGGTGGAAGATCTCCGCCAGCCGATCGAGCCGCGGGTCGGGGACCTTGACCACCCCGACGTTGAGCTGGAGCCCGCCGAAGCCGCCGGTCTCGGCGTGGCCCCGGGTGAGGGTGTTGAAGACGGTCGTCTTGCCCGCTGCGGCAAGGCCGACGATCGCGATCTGCATGTTCGGGCTGGTCCTCTATGGCGCTGGATGAAACCGCTGGAGCGAACCGCGCCGGGCAGGACGCGGGTCCCTGACGCCCGCGCGCGGACGTCAGTAGCCGGCGGCCGGGTCGACGACGTTCAGGAGCGGCTCGCCCCGCGCGTAGCGGCCGATGTTCTCGCAGAAGAGCTCCACGCTCCGGTCGAGAACACGATTGCTCGACCAGGACGTGTGCGGGGTCACGATCACGTTTGGCAGATCGTAGAACGGAGACGAGGCCGGGAGCGGCTCCTCGCGAAACGCGTCGAGCACCGCCCCGCCGAGCGGCCCGTCGCGCAGGGCCCGGAGCAGTGCGCGCTCGTCCACCAAGCGACCTCGGGCGACGTTGATCAGCCACGCCCCGGGCTTCATCGCCTCGAGCGCGGCGGCGTCGATCAGGCCCTCGGTCTCGGCCGTCAACGGCAGGGCGAGGACGACGAAGTCCGACTCGGCGAGCAGATCCGCGAGCCGCTCCGGACCCCAGACGGTGAGCGGCCCCGGGGCCGTCGCGGCAGCCGGCCGGGAGCCTGTCGTGCCGCCCGGCCCGGACGAGGCTCCCCCCTCCCCACCCCCTGCCAGCTCCGGCCGACGGCGACTGGCGATCACCCGGCAACCGAAGGCCCGGGCGAGGTCGGCGACCGCGCCGCCGATGCTCCCGAGTCCGACGATCCCGACGGTGACGTCGCGCAGCTCCGTCCCCTCGAGCGGCTGCCAGGTCCGCTCGCGCTGGAGCTCGAGCAGCTGCGGTAGCCGGCGGCTGACGGCCAGGATCATCATCAGCACGTACTCGGCGATCGGGGCGCTGAAGACGCCGCGGGCGTTCGTGATCACGAGCCCCCGGGCGAGGCCGGCCGGGGTGAGGACGCGTTCGACCCCGGCCGTCGCCGAGTGAACCCAGGCCAGGCGCGGGGCGCGGGCGAGCAGGCGGTCGAACGTCTCGGCGGCCAGGAACCCGCGCAGGAGGACCTCGACGTCGTCGAGCGGCCCGTCCGCCAGCCCCTCGCTGGAAACCATGACCAGCCGGGCGCCGGGAGCGGCGGCCCGGATCCGCTCCAGGTCGCGGGCCCGGTAGCGGGCGGAGAGGATCGGGGTCAGGGCGATCGCGGCCGGCATCCCGCCCGGTCCGCGGCCGGGGCCGGGCGCGCGGCGAATCCCGGCTGTCGGGTCAGTCATCGTGACCCGCCCCGCCCGGCGCGCCGGGCGCCCATGACCGGTTCACGGATCATCGCTCGACCCCCGCGACCCGCTTGAGCCAGCGTTCGGGCGCCTCGATCTCGCCCTCGCGCGGCAGCGTCTGCGGCCCCTCCCACAGCCGCGCCAGCGCCACCCGACCCCCAGCGGCAGCCACGGCGGCCACGAACCGCTCGCCCTTGCGGTACTGCTCGATCTTCAGGTCGAGCCCGGTCAGACGCAGGATCGCGCGCTCCATCGCCGACCGGCTCTCGCGGCGCTCGTGGAAGCGGGCGCTGATCCGCTCGACCCCGGGCACGATCTCACGCCCGACCTCATCCATGACGTAGTCGCTGAAGCCCTCCAGCAGGCTCATCACGGACTGCGTCTCGCGGAAGAGCCGGCGCTGCTCGTCGGTCATCAGCCGCTCGAGCCAGTGATCGGTGTCGCCCTCGCCGCGAAGTGAGCGTCCGAGGCTGCGCAGGGCGTCCCGGCTGAGCGAGGCGGCGTCCCTGGACAGGGTTGCCAGCTGGCGCTCGAGCCGCTCGGCCAGGTACGGCCGGAGCCAGGGATGGGCCTCGAACTCGAAGGCATGCGTGGTCTCGTGCAGGGCGATCCAGGTCCGGAAGGGCCCGAGCGGCACGTCGAGGGCGCGCGCGGTCTGGCGGATGTTCTCCTCGACGAACAGGAGTCGCCCCGCTGGCGCCTCGGCCGTCAGGAGGGCCAGGTCGTACTGGCCCAGGACGCGCTGGCCGAGGAAACCGAGCAGGTAGCCGATCTGGCGGGTGGTGAGGTAGCGGTTGGCGATCGCCAGCACGGACTTCGTCAGTCCGCCGCCGACGGGCACGATCTCGTCGATCAGGCGCCCCTCGAGGCGCTCGATCAGCGACCGGAAGGCGCGGATGTTGGCCCGCACCCAGCCGGCGCGGTCGACGACCTCGACCCGCTCGACGACGCCCGGCAGGTCCGAGCCGAGGAACGCCCCGAGGCGCGGTACGATCCGCTCCATCGCCGCCGCATAGCTCGCTTCGGACGCTCGCAGCTCCGACGGGTCGAGCCCGCCCGGCGCCCGGCGCAGGCGGGCGATCGCGATCGCCTCCACCTCCGTCCAGTCGACGAGACCGCGCCGGGCCGACCGCTCGGCCCGCCGGCCGAGAACCGTGGCCAGCGCCCCGAGCAGCGAGCCGACGAGGAAGCCGGCCTGCCAGATCCGGTCGTCGCGCCATCCCGTCCCGGCCGGGCTCGGCCCGCCGGCCCGGCGACGCGCGCCACCAGCGCCTCCGACCCGCCCAGCCCGCTGGCCGCCGGTCATCGAACCGGCGCCTCGATCGTGACCTGGCTCACATCCGGGAAGGCAGCCCCGAAGAGCCGGCTGGCAAGCTCGAGGAATGTGACCCGATCGCCCGTCGTGAGCTGCACGTGCGCCGCCGGGGCGACCCGCTCCTGCGGCGCACTGTGGCCGGTCGCTCCAGGGTCGGCCGCCGTGCCCCGGGTCGTGCCCGGCGCCTCGAGCCCGTTCATCGCGAGCACCCCGACCAGCACCCAGGCCGTCGCGGTCGCCCAACCGACGATCGCCACCCCTTCGACCGCCACGGCCCGGCTGACCGGCTGGAGTCGCCGGTCGTGAGTGCAGCCCCAAAGCAGAGTGCCGAACCCGGCCCAACCCGCCAGCGGGCAGCCTGCACCACCATACGCGTCTCCGTCG
>CAYMBB010000038.1:0-13501 GCA_964388515.1 uncultured Anaerolineaceae bacterium | reverse complement strand
TGCGCTGCGCGTGAGTTCCGGGCGGCCTCCCCCCCCCCGCTGGAGGCCCCGCCGGCGTCCGGGCCCGCCTGTGGTGCGCGCGCTGCCGTCGCGTGGCCGCTCCTCCCGCTCCCCGTCAGCCCACCGGCCCCGGCGCGGCCGGGTCGGCCGCGGCAACCCCGATCGGACGCGGCGGTGGCGCCTCGCGCTCCGGCCCGCCGGACGCCCGATCGCCGCTTGCCGGTCGCACCCCGCGTGCCCGCCAGACCCGCGGCCCGCCCGGGCGCCCGTCGAGCGAGTCTGGCGCGGCCCGTCCAGGGTCGCGCAGGCCGGCCAGCAGCTCGCCGAGACGCTCGAGGCTGGCGATCGTGCCGGCGGCCACGAAGTCGTCGAGGAACGGGTAGGCGGCTGCCATCCCGGCCGCCAGGGGCTGGTAACCCTCGGCGCCGGCGAGTGGGTTCAGCCAGATCAGGCGGTGGCAGTTGCGCTGGAGCCGGGCGGTCTCCTCGCGCACGAGGTCGGCGGACCCCCGGTCCCAGCCGTCGCTGACGACGATCACGATCCCGCTCGTGCGGAGGACGCGGCGCGCCCAGCGCTGGTTGAACTCACGGAACGAGTCGCCGATCCGGGTCCCGCCGGCCCAGTCGACGACCGCCTCGGAGACCCGGGCCAGGCCGCGGTCGCGGTCCCGGTCGCGGATCAGCCGCGTCACCCGGGTCAGGCGCGTGCCGAACACGAACGCCTCGGTCTTCACCGGCGAGCGCGACAGGGCCTGGATGAAGCGCAGCAGGAGCCGCGACTGGCGCTCCATCGAGCCGCTGATGTCGCACAGGACGACGATCGGTCGGGCGCGCCGGACCGGCCGACGCCAGACCCAGGAGACGAGGTCGCCACCGGTGGCCAGGTTGCGCCGATACATCGCCCGCGGCGCGAGGAGCCGGCCCCGCCGGTGGAGCTCGTGGCGCCGGGTCGGGCGAAGCTCGAGGCGGGGCGCGAGCAGGTCGATCAGGCGCTCGGCGTCGCGCAGCTCGCCCGGCGTCATCCGCTCGAACTCCTTGTGGCGGATCACCTCACCGAAGCTCCAGGCGTCGGGCGCGACGGTCAGCCCCTCGATCGGGCGGCCGTCATCGCCCTCCCCGCTCGTCGCTTCGCCCCGCTCGTGAGGCCGGGCGACCGACGGTTGCCGGCTGTTCGGCAACTCCCCCTCGGCCTCGGCGATCGGCGGCATGTCCGGCCTGGGCAGGGCGAGTGGACCGCCGTCGGGCGGTAGCGGAACGCCATGGCGTCGCCAGAACCGGTCGAAGACCCGGTCGTAGGTCGGCAGGTCGTCGCGACGGCGGACGAAGACCGTCGCCCCTGCGGCCCGGACCTCGTCCCGCTGGCCGATGTCGACCAGGGTCAGCGAGCGGGCGAAATCGATCGCCGAGCCCGGATCCGTCGCGATCCCGGCCGTCTTGAGCGCCCGGGCGAAGCCGACCGCGCGGGCGAGGAGGAGCGAGCCGTCGACCGCCGGGGCGGGGAGCGCGGCAGGACCGCTGGACAGGGCAGCGGGCGCGGGCAGCGGGGCGGGGCCGCCGGGCGGCCGGCCGGTCAGCTCAGGCACGGCCGTCAGGCACGGGCGGCCACCTCGTCGAGCATCGCCCGGGCAGTGTCGCCACGGACGTGGCGGATGTCCTCCTCGTACTTCAGGACGACCCCGAGCGTCTCGTTCACGAGGTCCGGATCGAGCTCGCGGGCGCCGAGCGAGAGGAGCGCGGCCGCCCAGTCGAGCGTCTCGGCGATCCCGGGCACCTTGGTCAGGTCCGCCTCGCGCAGGCGGTGGACGAAGGCGACCACCTCCCGCGCCAGCCGCTCCGGCGCGCCGGGCACGCGGGCGAGGACGATCTCGAGCTCCTTCTGGGCGCTTGGGTAGTCGATCCAGTGGTAGAGGCAGCGCCGCTTCAGGGCGTCGTGGACTTCGCGCGTCCGGTTCGAGGTGAGGATGACCCGGGGCGGGCGCTCGGCCCGGATCGTGCCGATTTCGGGGACGGTGACCTGGAAGTCGGAGAGGATCTCGAGCAGGTAGGCCTCGAACTCCTCGTCGGCCCGGTCGATCTCGTCGATGAGCAGAACCGGGGGCACCCCGTCGTGGGCCTCGAGGGCCTGGAGGAGCGGGCGCTTGATCAGGAACTCCGGTCCGAAGATCTGGTGGGCCGAGGTGCTCGAGGCGGCGCCGCGGGCCTCGAGCAGGCGGATCTCGAGCATCTGGCGCGGGTAGTTCCACTCGTAGACCGCGGTCGTGACGTCGAGGCCCTCGTAGCACTGGAGCCGGATCAGGCGGGCACCGAGGGTCGCCGCGAGAACCTTGGCCAGTTCCGTCTTGCCTACGCCGGCCTCGCCCTCGAGGAGCAGCGGTCGCCCGAGCTCGAGGGCGAGGAAGACCGCGGTCGCGAGCGAGCGGTCGCAGATATAGTCGCGGGCGCGAAAGGCGTCCTGGAGGCGCTCGATCGTCCAGTCCTGCGCCGGTCGCTCTCCGTTCCGTTCGTCCATCGAGGCTGAGTTCGCTCCTCCCGTACCCTGGAGCGTCGAGTCTACCGTGGTCGCCCGCAAGCCGGGGTCAAGCCCCTGCGGCGTGCCCGGAGGCCCGGGTCCCGGCCGTTGCCCGGGTCCCGGCCGTTGCCCGGGTTCCGGCCGTTGCCCGGGCCCCAGCCGTTGCCCGGGCCCCGGCGTTCAGCCCCCCGGGGCTTCGAGCTCCAGGGCATAGGCCGGGAAACGGAAACGCTGGTCACGGCCGAGGATCCCGCCGTGGCCGAGGCGGGCGACCGTCGCCGCCGAGGCCGGTTCGCCGGCGAGCAGCCAGGGCAGGAGGAGGTCGACCGCGGTCGCCTTCGAGTAGGCGCCGCAGGTCGGCAGACCGAGGACGACCGTCCGCCCGATCCGGCCCAGCCAGAGCATCGAGCCCGGGTGGGCTGGCACGCCGTGGCGCACGATCCGGCCGCCTACTCTGGCGAGGGCGACGAAGACCGCGTCGAGCGGATCGGTCGAGCCGGCGCCGGCGGTCAGGAGCAGGTCGACCCGGCCGGGGCCGCGGCTGAAGGCCCGCAGCGCGTCGGCCACCGCCCCGGGATCGTCGCCGACGTACCGGAACGAGGCGACCGAGGACCCGAGGCCCTCGACCCGGGCGCGGATCGAGGCCTCGAAGCGGGCCCGAGCCGGCTCACCGATCATCTCCTTGACCACGATCCCGACCCGCCACCGGGCGAACGGCGCGACGCTGACGAGCGGGGCTGCCCTGGCGGCGATCCGTTCCCCCGCCGCGACGACCGACTCGGCCACGACGTGCGGGGCGACCTTGACCGAGGCGACGAGCGCGCCGGCCCGGACGACCTGCCCGTCGAGGACGGTGAAGACCTCGAGCGGGTCGATCCGGTTCAGCCGCTCGAGAGCCGGGACGCGGACCCGGAACACGCCGTCGGTCGCGGCCAGGAGGTCGACCCGGCTCTCGGCCGGGCCGCGGAGCTCGAGCCCGGGACCACGAATCGCGGCCGCCAGGCGCAGCGCCGCCTCGTCCTCGTGCAGGTCGCCGGTCTCGGCCACGATCACCGTCACCTGGCCGGCCGGCCGGCCGCCGGGCGCTCGCGTCTCGCCCGCCGCCGCCAGCCGTGCCAGGTCAGCGCCCGTCAGGCCGCGGCCCTTCGACCAGCGCTCGCCGTCGACGAGCAGGTCGCGGGTCAGAACGGCCCCGGCCAGCCCCGCCGGCGGACGGCGGCCGGGGACGATCCGCTCCAGCCGCACCGCCGTCCGCCGCGGTCGCTCAGCCGGCGCGGGCGATCGCGGCCTCGAGGGCGCGACGGACTTCGACCGCGGCGACCGCGGCACGATAGGCGCGATCGGCGTGGATGTCCGAGCCGACCGCCACCCCGTCGGTGGCATGGGCGGCCGCGGTCGCCGGGTCGGCTCCACCCAGGAAGGCCGCCTCGACGGCGGCGGCACGGTACGGCGCCTCGCCGACCCCGGTCACCGCGACCGCGCAGCGGTCGAGCCGTCCGCTGCCGCCGCCGGACCGCCCGACGACGACCGCGGCCCCGGCGATCGCGTACCCGGAGGCCGGTTGCTCGATCGCCCGGTAGGCGGAGCCGTACGCCCCGGACGGGGCCGGGATGCGGATCTCGGTCAGGAGCTCGTCCGGCTCGAGGGCGGTCGTGAACGGCCCACGCAGGAAGCCGCCGATCGGGATCGTCCGCACGCCGCGGACAGACCGGGCCACGAGCTGCGCATCGAGCGCCAGCAGGACGGCCGGCATGTCCGAGGCGGGGTCGGCGTGGGCGAGCGCGCCACCGATCGTGCCCCGGTTGCGGACCTGGACGTCGCCGATCCCGGGCAGGGCGTCGGCCATCAGCCCGTAGGTCGTGATCAACGGATCACGCCCGAGCTCGTCGTACGTCGTCAGGGCTCCGATCGAGACGCCGCCGTCGGCCGTCCGGCGGACGCCCTTCAGCTCGCTCAGGCGCCCGATGTCGACCAGGCGCTCGGCCCGGGCGAGTCGGAGCTTGAGCAACGGCAGCAGGCTCTGGCCTCCGGCGATCACCTTCGCCGCACCCTGATGGGCGGCGAGGAGCCCGACGGCCTGGTCGACCGTCGCCGGCCGGTCGTAGGCGAAGGCGGCCGGGATCATGACTGCACCTCCGAGGCGTGGATCGCGCGCCAGACCTTCGGCGCGCTGAGCGGCATGTCGAGATGGCGGATGCCGAGCGGGCTGAGAGCGTCGACGACGGCGTTGACGACCGCAGCGGCGCTGCCGATCGTGCCCGCCTCGCCGGCACCCTTCACCCCGAGCGGGTTCACCGGCGACGGCGTCACCGTCTCGTCGAGCTCGATCGTCGGCAACCACGACGCGCGCGGGAGCGCGTAGTCGAGCATCGAGCCCGAGAGCAGCTGGCCGTCGTCGCCGTAGACGGCACCTTCCCAGAGCGCCTGTCCGACCCCCTGGACGATCCCGCCGTGGAGCTGGCCGTCGACGATCATCGGGTTGATCTTGCGGCCGACGTCATCGACACCGACGTAGCGGACGAGATCGACGACACCGGTCTCCTCGTCGACCTCGACGATCGCGACGTGGGTCCCGAACGGGAACGTGCAGTTGGGCGGGTCGTAGTAGGCGGTCTCGTCGAGGAATGGCTCCATCCCGTCGGGCAGGTCGTACCCGACCGAGGCCGCGAGCGCCACCTCCTGGATCGTCTTCACCTTGTCCGGCGAGCCCTTGACGTGGAACCGGCCGGCCTCGAAGACGATGTCGTCCGGGGCGGCCTCGAGCATGTGCGCCGCCAGCCTCCGGGCCTTCTCCTTGATCTTCAGGGCCGCCTTCTGGGCGGCCACGCCACCGACGGCCGCGCTCCGGCTGCCGTACGTCCCGTAGCCGAACGGCGTGCCCTGGGTGTCGGAGTGCTCGACGAGGACGTCCTCGAACGGCACGCCCAGCTCGGCGGCCACGATCTGGGCCATCGTCGTCTCGTGGCCCTGGCCGTGGTTCTGGCTGCCGGTGGTCACGACGACCTTGCCGGTCAGGTGCATCCGGATGTTCGCCGACTCCCACAGGCCGGCCCCCCAGCCCTCGCCGGGCAGCCCGATCCACTTCGAGGGCGCGACACCGCAGATCTCGATGTAGCTCGAGATCCCGGCGCCGAGGTACTTGCCGCGAGCCCGGGCCTCCGCCTTGGCCGCGGCGAGGTTGGCGTAGCCGGCCATCTCGAGCGCCCGCTCGAGGGCCGGGCGGTAGTTGCCCGAGTCGTAGGGCAGCCCGTAGCCGGCCTGGCCGATCAGGACCGCCGGCTGGTACGGGAAGGCGTCGGGCGGGATGAAGTTCCGGCGCCGGACCTCGGCCGGGTCGAGCCCGGCCTCCCGGGCGAACAGGTCGACCGCTCGCTCGACGACGTACGTCGCCTCCGGGCGACCGGCGCCCCGGTAGGCGTCGACCATGGCGGTGTTCGTGTAGACCCCGTCGACCTCGCAGTAGATGTGCGGGATCGTGTACACCCCTGACAGGAGCCGCCCGTAGAGCGTCGTCGGGATGCCCGGTGCGATCGTCGAGAGATAGGCGCCGAGGTTCGCCTTCGTGCGCACGCGCAGGGCCGTGATCCGGCCGTCCCTCGTTCCGGCCACCTCGAGGTCAGTGATGTGGTCGCGGCCGTGCGTGGTCGCCACGTAGTTCTCGCGGCGCGTCTCGACGAACTTCACCGGCCGGCCACCGAGCTGCTTCGACGCCCACGCGGTCAGGACCATGTCCGCGTAGAGGAAGATCTTCGAGCCGAAGCCACCGCCGACGTCGGGGCTGATGCAGCGGATCTTGTGCTCCGGCACGCCGAGGACGAAGGCGGCGATCAGGAGGCGCATGACGTGCGGCGCCTGGCTCGTCATCCAGATCGTGTACTCGTCGGTGCCGGGGTCCCAGCGCCCGATCGCGCCCCGCGTCTCCATCGGGTTGGGGATCAGCCGCTGGTTGACGATCCGCTGGCGGACGACGACCTCGGCCGACTCGATCGCCTTCGCCGTCCCCTCGGCGTCGCCGACGGTCCAGTGCATGCAGACATTGTTCGGGGCGTTCTCGTGGAGCTGCGGCGCGCCCGGCGCGGTCGCCTTCTCGGCATCGACCACGGCGGGCAGCGGCTCGTAGTCGACGCTGATCGCCTCGGCCGCGTCGACCGCCTGCTCGCGTGTCTCGGCCACGACCATCGCCACGCCGTCGCCGGTCCAGCGGACGATGTCGATGGCCAGGACGCGGGGCGTGTTCAGGTTGTTCTGGACGCCGCCGGCCGCCCAGGCGCAGGGCAGGGCATTGACGCCCGCCAGGTCCTCGCCGGTCCAGACGGCGAGGACGCCGGGCATCGCCCGGGCCGCCGAGGTGTCGATCGACCTGATCCGGGCATGGGCGTACGGACTGCGCAGGACGACCGCATGGGTCATTCCGGGGAGCTTGATGTCGTCGAGGTAGTTCCCTCCGCCAGTGATGAAGCGGGGATCCTCGCGGCGCTTGATCCGGGCACCGAGGACGTCGGTGGTGGCCATGGCCGTCAGCCCTCCCTCAGCCGGCCGCGCCGGCGGACGTCCCGGCCGCGGCCATGAGCGACGCCGCCTCGCGGATGGCGGCGACGATGTTCTGGTAGCCGGTGCAGCGGCAGATGTTGCCCTCGATCGCGTGCCGGATCTCCTGGTCGGTGGGATCGGGGTTGCGGGCGAGCAGGTCCGCCGCGGCCATGATCATCCCCGGCGTGCAGAAGCCGCACTGGAGCCCGTGCTTCTCCCAGAACGCCTGCTGGATCGCGTGCAGGCCGCCGTCCGGCCCGAGCCCCTCGATCGTCGTGATCGACGACCCGTCCGCCTGGACGGCGAGCATCGTGCACGACTTCACCGCCCGCCCATCGACCAGCACGGTGCAGGCGCCGCACTGGCTGGTGTCACAACCGATGTGCGTGCCCGTCAGGTCGAGGTCCTCACGGAGCACCTGAACGAGCATCCGTCTCGGCTCCACCTCGAGTTCGTGGTGGACGCCGTTCACGACGAGCGCGATGGCCTCGGTCACCGGCAGAACCTCCCTTCCCGTGGTTGCATCACCGGCCGGAGTGGACGCCCTCCGCCACCCCGGGGTGGCGGAGGTGAGGGTCGGATCGTGGCACTTCGGGGCGCAGGAATCAAGGCAAAACTGGCGGCCGGGGGCGGTGGGCCCGGGCTGGCGGACGGGGCTGGCGGACCGGGAGGCAGGACGGCGGACCGGGGCTGGCGGACGGGGGGCAGGGCGGCGGACGGGGGGCAGGGCCTCGCCCGCCGGCAGCCGTTCCAGCTGACCCGTTTGGCGCTCGTTCTTGAGGGAAGGACAGAGCGGGCCCGACGGGGCAAACCGGGGCGCCCGTCTCGGCATCCGACGTGATAGATCATCCCGGTCCGCGCTCAGCGCGGGACGAGCATGGCCGTCCAATCGCCGGCAGAGCTGCCGGATGGGCCTCAAGGCCGGGCAAACTCGCGGTTTGGACTGCTGGGCAGAACAACGGCCGGAGCCCGCCCGCTCGAGGCCGCCGCGACAGCTCCCCGCCCACCCGCTCGAGGCCGCCGCGAGGGCGCCCGGCCCGCCAGGTCCGCCGGCGTCCCCGGCAGTCGAATGGGCGTCAGCGGGCCCGACGCCGCCGGTCCCATGGCGCATCGAGGGCGCGCGGGTCCAGGGACCGGGCGAGCTCGTCGCGCGACGCGGCGGCCAGCCGCGCCGCCTCGCCCAGGAGCAGGATCCTGACCCGTGCCCCGTCGGGGCTGAGCCGCTCCAGCCCTGGCGCCGGCGCCAGCCCGACCCGCTGCAGCCCGCGCCGACCCGTCGAGGCCGCGTACCGAGCTGCCCAGACGAGGACTTCGACCTGGCCGGCAGGCCGGGCGGCGGGATCGAGGGCGGCGCAGATGATCCCCCGCTCACAGGGCGCCTGCGCGATCAGGCGCCAGTTGTCCGGACCCGCGATCAGGTCGAAGAGATGGCTGTGGTAAGGGGGGTCGAAGATCGTCGCCGCACCGGCACGGTCGGCGTTGCCGGTCGTGATCGCGAGCGACAGGTGGACCCCCTCGAGCCCGTCGGTCAGGCGCCGCTGCGCCTCGACGAACAACCGCCGCTCGGTCGGATCGTCGCCGATCATCGTCGCGGCGTCCTCGTCGACCTGGACGAGCGGGCAGCCCGCGGCGGCGAGTGCCCGGAGCTCTTCGCGGAGCGCCTCGGCGAGCGCCAGCGTCGTCCGCTCCCGGCCGAGGTCACCGGCATCAGCCAGCAAGCCGAGCGTATACGGCCCCACGATCGTCTGCTTGACCGCCCGCGTCGTGCAGCCGGCAGCGAACCGCCAGGCGTCGACGGTGATCGGGCCCCGCCAGCGCGGCTCGGCGGTCAGCCGCGGCCGGCGGACCGTCCGCCGCGTCCCGAGGTACGGGACCGGCGCCTCGATCGCGACCCCCTCGAGGCCGGCGGCAAGCCCGCTCACCGGGTCCGCCCAGCGGACGTGGCCGTCGGTCAGCGGCTCCAGCTCGGCCGCCTCCTGCTCGGCGATCGCCTCGCGCACCGCAGCGTCGGCGGCGGCACTGGTCATCGTGGATGCGGCGCCCTCGGTCAGGTCGTGGGGCGCGGCCGCATGGGGATATGGTCCGAGGAGGGTGGCGAACATCGACGGCTCCGTGGCTTGCGAGGTTCGAATGGTACCGGTCCGCGGCCGGCGCGGCGTGGGTGGGGCCGACAAGCCCGAGGCGCACGACGGCGCGGCGCACCAGCCGGCTGCCCGGATCCGCCGCCTTACGTTCCGCTTACCTGGGCCGACACCGCCCGAACCCGCCGGGCGTATCCTGCGGGCCGATGAAGACGGTCCTGGTGGTCGATGACGAACCGAACATCGTCGAGCTCGTCCGGCTCTATCTCGAGCAGGACGGGTTTGCCGTCCTCGCCGCCGCCGACGGCGAGGAGGCGCTCGAGCTGCACCGGCGCCACGACCCCGACCTCGTCATCCTCGACCTGATGCTCCCCCGGATCGACGGCTTCGAGGTCTGCCGGCAGATCCGCCGGACGGCCGACACGCCGATCGTCATGCTCACCGCCCGCTCCGACGACGTCGATGCGATCGTCGGGCTCGAGCTCGGCGCCGACGACTACGTCACCAAACCGTTCAACCCGCGGGCGCTCGTGGCCCGGGTCAAGGCGGTCCTCCGCCGGACCGAGGCGGCGACGCGCGGCGCCCGACCGATCGAGGTCGGCAACCTGCGGGTCGACCCGCGCCGGCGCGAAGCGGCGGTCGGCGGACGGTCGCTCGACCTCCGAGCGCGCGAATTCGACCTGCTCACAGCGCTCGCTCGCGAGCCGGGCGTCGTCCTGACCCGCGACCTCCTGCTCGAGGACGTCTGGGGGACGGACTTCCCGGGCGAGACCCGAACGGTCGACGTGCATGTCGCGGAGCTGCGCAAGAAGCTTGGCGACGACGGACCGGCGATCGAGACCGTGCGCGGCGTCGGCTACCGGCTCGTGCCCCCGGGACGGGTCCCGATCCCGGGGCTCACGGATCAGTCGACCGACCGCGCGACGGACCGGGCGACGGGCTCGCCGCCCGGCGATTCGGCCTAGGACCGGCCATGCCTCGCTCGCTGCCGGGCCGGATCACGCTGGCCTTCATCGGCCTCAGCCTGGCGATCTGGCTCGCCGTCGGGGGCACCCTGTTCCTCGCCCTGCGCGGCCTCCACGGCGAGGCGACGGTCGCCCGTCTGACCGACGTCGCGGTGCCGCTCGTCGCCCAGGTCCGCCTCAGCCTGGCCAACGGGACGGACGTCCGGACGGCCCTGGCGGCCCTCCTCGACGAGATGAGCGGCACGGACCTCCGGGTCTACCTCGAGCTCGCCGACGGGCGAATCGCCGGCCTCGGGGCCGGGGCCGTGACCCTCGACAGGCTGCCACTCGATCCGGCCCTGGCGCGCGGCGGCGTCGACAGCGGCCTCGCCCGTGCCTCGGACGGGTCCACCTGGGCCTGGGTCGCAACCATCCTGCGCAACCCCGGGACGCGGGGCCCGCGGGCGGTGATCGTGGCCGCCCCGGACCGCTCCGGCGCGGAGGCGCTGCGGGACCTCCTCGGCGCGCTGCCGGTCGTCATCCTCGTCACGCTCCTCGTCGGGGCACCGATCGCCTGGCTCCTGTCGCGCTCGGTGACGGCACCCCTGCGCCGGCTGGCGGTGGCCACCGCAGACCTGCCCGCTGCTGCTGCCGCCGGCGCGGCGAACGTCGACCCGCTGCCCCTCGAGGGGCCGGCGGAGGTGCGCGAGCTGACCGAGCGCTTCGAGGCGATGCGCGCCGAGCTCGGCGCAACCCGGCGTCGCGAGACCGAGCTGCTGGCCAACCTGCGCCACGACCTACGCACGCCGCTGACGGTCATCTCCGGGTTCGCCCAGGCCCTGGGCGACGGGACGGCCCGCGGCCCGCAGGCAGTCCGGGCGGCAGGAGCGATCGCCGAGGAGGCCGCCCGGATCGAGGCCCTCGTCGACGAGCTCGGCGCGATCGAGCGGCTCGGGGCCGGGCGCGAGGGCCTGCGACCGGAGCCGCTCGAGCTTGGGAACCTGCTGAGCGGTGTCGTCGAACGCTTCCGGCCAACGGCGCAGGCGCGGGGGATCGAGCTCGCGGTCGTCGGCGGAGATCAGCCGCCAGGCCTGACCGCCGACCGGATGGCGGTCGAGCGGATCCTCGCCAACCTGGTCTCCAACGCCATGGCCTCCCTCGGACCGGGACCCGGCCACGTCTGGCTCGAGGCGCGCTCGCTCGCGGCTGGCGCGGGGGCGGGCGCGGACAGCGGAGCCGGCGGCCGGCGCCGTGCCACGGCACCGAACGGCGGCGGGGGCGGCGGCACCACGGCGGCCGGCAGCAGCGGGGGCTCGGTGGCGATCAGCGTCACCGACGACGGTCCCGGCTTCCCGCCCGGCTCGCTCGACCGGGTCTTCGACCGCTTCTATCGTGCCGATCCGGCCCGCACCGGGCCGGGCTCCGGCCTCGGCCTGGCGATCGTGCGCGAGCTCGCCCTCGCCCATGGCGGGTCGGTCCATGCCGAGAACGTGGCGCCCAGGGGCGCCCGCGTGAGCGTCGTCCTGCCTGCCGTCGCGGGGCCCGGGGCGGGCTGAGCCGTATCCGGGGTCCGGCGTCAGCCGGCCGGTCGCTCGATCGAGGCCGAGCCGGGCGACCCGGTACCCCCGCTCGGACGCCGGGCCTCCGTCCCGACCGTCAGGCCGACGAGGATGACCACGATCAGCGCCACCACTCCGAGCAGCCGGAGCGCCAGCCCGACCGTCCAGCCGGCCGCCCCCGCCGTCCCCGGCCGCTGCCACATGCTGGACAGGGTCGGCACCTGGCCGGGCACGAACAGGAAGCCGAGCCAGAGCCCGGCCGCGAGCCCTCCGAGATGGGCCAGGTTGTCGATCCCGGGCACGACGAAGCCGATGACCAGGTTGATCGCGATCAGGCCCCCGATCTGGCCGAGGATCGCCTGGCCGCGCCGGTCGAGAATCGGGTTGTGCGTCCGGGAGACGGCGAGGAGGACGCCGAACAGGCCGAACACGGCGCCCGACGCGCCGACCGACGGAACGTCCCCGCCGAGCACGAAGCTGGCCGTCGAGGCGCCGACCGCGGTCAGCACGTACATCGGGCCCATGATCCGCCACCCGTAGAGCTGCTCGACCAGCGCGCCGGCGATGTACAGGGCATACATGTTGAAGATCAGGTGGAAGGGCATGACGAAGAACGGAGCATGGAGCAGCGCGGCGGTGAACAACCGCCAGTACTCTCCGTTCGCGACCGCCGGCTTGTCCAGTTGCAGCCGGTCGAACAGGAACGACCCGTCGGGCAGGCTGGCCAGGAGCGAGACCGAGACCGTCAAGGCGATGATCCCGTAGGTCAGGACCGGCAGGCCGGCCCCCGTCCGGCTGCGCGCGAAGTAGCGCCGAGCGGCGCCCTGGTCCCCGGTCTCCTTGGCCAGCCAGCCGAGCCGGGCGGCGATCTCCGCCCGATCGCCGACCGGCGCCCGGCGCTCGGCCTCCCGGTAGGCCCGGATGGCGGCGCCGAGATCGCCGGCTCGGACGTAGGCCGCCGCCAGCTGGCGCCAGGCGAGGTACGTGCCGGGAGTCTCGGGCAGCTGGAGGACGCGTCGCCAGGCCTCCACCGCGGCGTCCTCCTGGTCGGCGCGATAGTAGACCGTGCCCAGGCCGAGGAGCGCGGCGGCCGTGATCGACGGCTCGGGATAGCCGATCACGCGCTGGTAGTGGCGCGCTGCCTCGGCGAGGTCGCCGGCCTCGAGCAGCTCGTCGGCGCGATCGAGCAGGGCGAGGGCGACAGCACGGTCGAGCGGACCCTCGATCGAAGGGTCGACGAGCGAGGGCCGCGAGCCCGGCCCGGGCGTGTCATCCATCGGCCCCGACTCTACCCGATGCGGCACCGGGCGCGCTGGGGGCTCGTCCGATCAGGCGGTCGCGGCCTCCCAGCCCGCCCCGGCGGCGGTCGACCGGAATGCCTCGGCCGGCGACGCGCCGGCATCGAGCGCCGCGGCGAAGGCGCCCACCAGCCGGGTGAAGGCCCCGTCGGGATCGCTCGGCGGAGCTTCCAGGACGGTCGCCCCGACGAGCGCATCCGGGACACGCGTCCCGGATGCGACGATCACGATCACCTCCGCCCCGGCCCCGGCGGCCTCCTCGGCCACGACCCGGGCAGAGGCCTCGTCGATCGCCTCGGCGACCACGATCACCCTGACATCGGGCAGGTAGCGCAGGGCGAGCTCGATGTCCGCGGCCTCGAGGCGGGGACGCTCGTCGGGGCGCTCGGGCAGGACGACCTCGCCCGTCGCCGGGACCGCTGCCGCCCCAGGCTCCTCGTCGAAGACAGACCCCGCGAGCAACACCGCGCCGGCCGACAGACCCGCGACAGCGTCCTACTCGGCCGCCCCGGCCTCCGCGACCAGGCACGGCCGCGGGTGGCCCGGACCGCGACACCACACCGCAGGTCCCCACCCCGCCC
>CAYMBB010000037.1:0-13517 GCA_964388515.1 uncultured Anaerolineaceae bacterium | reverse complement strand
GGCGAGGCCCGCCAGTGGCCGGACCTTCGTGCGCCTGGCCGGACCTTCGGGCGCCGGATCCGCGCCTCGCCAGTCCGGCATTCTTGGCTGCAGAACAAACGGCAGGGGGACCGTGGTCGTTGCCTCAGCCGACCGGCGCGCCAGCGGAAATCGCGACGGTTGTTCCTGTGCGCAGGACAGACGGCGGGTGTGGGCGCGGTCCAGGGCCCTGGTGTGTTCGTGCCGACGCCCACGTGTCGTCTGGTGCGCTGGGCAGAACGCCCCGCCGCGGGCGACGGCCATGCCCGCCGTCTGGTGCGCTGGGCAGAACGGCGGCCGTGGTCTGCGGCCCCCGGCCGAACGTCCCACTGGCCGGCGCGGACGCCCCGGCACCGTCGGCACCGGCAGGCGCACCGGCAGGCGCACCGGCACTGGCCAGGGCAGGAGCGGCGGCGCCGGCGGTGGCCGGCGCCCGGATTGCGTTTTCGGCATTGACGGGAGGCGCCCGGCGTGTAGAATGCGGGGCCAGTGGCACAAAGTGGTGTCAAGTGGGGACAAGGGGTGGAGGAAGCACCCCGAGGCCCCGGCCCACCGGCAGCCACACTCCGAAGTGGGGAAGCCCGACAGGTGTTCACCGGCGAGTACCGGCACTCGGTGGACGAGAAGGGACGGGTCGCCGTCCCCTCGAAGTTCCGCGCCCAGCTCGAAGGTGGGGCGTTCGTGTCGCGCTGGATCGATGCCTGCCTGGCGATCTTCCCGAAAGGCGAGTGGGACGCCCTGGCCGCCAAGGTCGCGGCACTGCCCATCGCCGACGCTAGCTCCCGGACCTTCCAGCGCTTCATCTTCGCCGGCGCGTTCGAGATCGATCTCGACCGCCAGGGCCGGGTCGTGCTCCCGGCCTCGCTGCGAAGCTTTGCCGCCCTGGAAGGCGAGGCCGTGATCGTGGGCTCGCGAGACCACGCCGAGATCTGGGCACCCGCCCGGTGGGACGACTACCGGCGGGAGCTCGAATCGCCCGAGGCGCTCGCGCAGTACCTGAGTGGGCTGGGGATCTAGCGCACCACATGCGCTTCCGGGGTCCGCTCGGGATCCGCCTGTCGATCGTGGAGGAGAGAGATGGAGGAAGGGCACCTGCCGGTGCTGGCGGAGGAGGTCATCACGATGCTCGCTCCGGCATCCGGCAGCCTCCAGATCGATGCCACGGTCGGCGGCGGTGGGCACACCGAGCGGATCCTGGAGGCGACCGATCCTGATGGCCGCCTCCTCGGCCTCGACGCCGACGGGGCGGCCATCGCCAGGGTTCGCGCCCGGCTGGCGCGCTTCGGCGACCGGCTCGTCCTGCGCCAAGCGAACTTCCGGGAGCTGGGCACGGTGGCCCCCGAGGCCGGCTTCAGCGCCGTCGACGGACTGCTCTTCGACCTCGGGCTATCGAGCCACCAGCTGGCCGACGCCGGGCGAGGCTTCGGGATCCGGACCGGTGGGCCGCTCGACATGCGCTTCGACCCGAGCCGTGGCGTCCCGGCTGCCGAGCTGCTCGCCGCGCTCGATGCGGCCGAGCTGGCCGCGCTCTTCCGCCGCTACGGCGAGGAGCCGTTTGCCGGCCGGATCGCGCGGGCGATCGTCGAGGAGCGCCGGCGGGCACCGGTCGACACGGCCGAGCGCCTGGCCGCCCTGGTCGAGCGGGTCGTCCCGGCGCCACCCCGCGGCCGGCGCCGGATCCACCCGGCGACGAGGGTCTTCCAGGCCCTCCGGATCGCGGTCAACGACGAGCTCGGGGCGCTCGAGACAGCGCTCGCGGCCGGCGTCGAACTGCTCCGGCCGGGCGGCCGGCTCGTCGTCCTGAGCTACCACTCGCTCGAGGACCGGATCGTCAAGCGGTTCATCGAGGCCGAGCGGAAAGGATGCGTCTGTCCGCCCGAGGTGCCGGTCTGCGTCTGCGGGCGCCGTCCCAGGCTCCGTCCGGTCGGCAAGCCGATCACCCCGGGCGAGCGCGAACTTGCCGCCAACCCGCGGTCGCGGAGCGCCAGGCTCCGGGCCGCCGAACGGATCGCCGCCTGAGCGGCCAGGCCCGGCGAAGGAAGGAGGATCTCTCGTGAGCAAGCGTCATCAGGCGAGCCGCCGCAAGGCATACGGTCGCCGCCAGCACGAGGTGCGGGAACGCGTCGAGCGCCGCCCGCTGTCCGACCAGGTGGAGCTGCTCGCCGAGGCCTTCGAGGTGGGCACCGGGGTCGAGGAGTACGGGCTGTTCGGGCTGGGCATCGGCGGGCGCCGACTCGGCTTCGCGCTCGGCGACTGATGGCCGTCTACCACACCGCCCGACCGCGCGCCGGGCTCCTGCCGCCGACGGCCCTCCAGCCCCGGGTCCTCCAGCCGCGCGCCTGGGACCGGCCGACGGCCGAAACGGGGCCGCTGCCGCGCCGGCGGACCCGGCCGACGGTGCGCGCCGGCCGGAACCAGAGCCGGGTCGGGGTGCTCCTGGGCGGGATCGTCATCGCCTTCCTGCTCGCCTTCTTCTCGCTCGCCCAGACCGTGCGTGTCTCGGCCACCGGCTACGACATCGACCAGCTCCTCGCCCAGCGCGACCGGCTCGAGGCCCAGCGCCAGGAGCTCGTCTCCGACCTGAACCGGCTGGGCCGTGAGCCCGCGATCCGCAAGCAGGCGATCGACCTCGGTCTCGGCCAGCTCGTCGAGCCCCTCGTCGTCCCGGCGCGCTAGGACAGGCGATCGATCGATGCCGGGCCGGACCGATCCGCGCCTCCGCCACCTCGTCCTGCTGGGGCTGTTCGCCCTGGTCGGGGTGACGCTCCTCGGGCGACTGGCCTACTGGCAGGTCCTCGAGCGCGACCGGCTGGCGGGACTGGCCACGGCCCAGACCGAGCAGCGCCTGGAACAGCCGAGCCGGCGCGGCACGATCTACGACCGGAGCGGCACGGTCGTCCTGGCGACCACGGTCGAGCGCTACCGGCTCGTCGGGTCGCCGAACCAGCTGACCCCGGAGCGGGGGGCCGTCGTCGCCGCCGAGCTCGTCAGGCTGCTCGCCCTCGAGGGTGACGCGGCGACCCAGCTGACGGCGAAGATGGGCTCCGGGAAGGGCTACGTGGTCCTCGCCCGCGACATCGACGGCACGACCGCGGCCACGATCCGCGACGAGCTCGCGGCCGGGACGCTGGCCGGGATCGATCTCGAGAGCGAGCCGGTCCGGGTCTACCCGCAGACCGGCGGCGCCGATGGCACGACGCTGGCGGCGCATCTGCTCGGCTTCGTCAATCGCGACGGTGTCGGCCAGTACGGGGTCGAGCAGCGCTACCAGGACGTCCTCGCCGGCCAGCCGCAGGTTGCGATCGCCGCCCGGGACGTCGGGGGCCGCGCGATCGCCGGCAGCGAGCGAATCCTCGATCCGGGGACGCCCGGGATCGACCTGCGCCTGACGATCGACGCCTCGCTCCAGCTGGCCGTCGAGCAGGAGCTGCTCGCCGCCTGGGTCGCCGACCGCGCGGCGAGCGTCTCGGCCGTGGTCATCGACCCGCGGACCGGCGCGATCTACGCCGAGGCGACCTACCCCTCGTACGACGCGAACGACTACGCCTCGATCGCCAGGAGCAACCCCTCGCGGTTCATCGACCCGGTGATCAGCCAGGTCTACGAGCCGGGTTCGGTGTTCAAGATGCTGACTGCGGTCGCCGGGCTGACGGCGGGGGTCGTCACCCCGGCCACCAAGGTGAACGACAGCGGAACGCTCGCCCTCGATGGCGGTCGGGCCCGGATCAGCGACGCCGACCGCCGGGCGATGGGCTGGATCCGCTTCGAGGACGTGATCGCATACTCGCGCAACGTCGGGGCGGCGCGGGTGGCGATGGCCCTGGGCAAGGACACCCGCTCGGCGGCGGTCGTGCTCCACGACACCTGGACCCGGCTCGGCTTCGGGCAGCCGACCGGGGTCGACCTCGCCGGCGAGGTGGGCGGGATCGTGCGCGACCCGACGATCACCGGCTGGCGCCAGATCGACCTGGCGAACGGTGCCTTCGGCCAGGGCGTCGCGGTCACCCCGCTCCAGCTGGCGACCGCGTACTCGGCGATGGTGAACGGCGGCACGCTCGTCCAGCCGCACGTCGTGGCCGCCGTCGGGGATCGCGAGCTGAGCCCGCCGCCGCGCGGCCAGGTGATCGAGCCGGCGGTCGCCCGCCAGCTCGTCGGGCTGATGCGCCACGTGGTCACCGAAGTCCCGTTCTACCGCGACCGGACGCTCGTCCCCGGCTACGTCGTCGGGGGCAAGACCGGTACGGCCCAGATCTGGGACCCGAAGCTGAATGGCGGACGGGGCGACTGGAAGCAGAACGTCTTCAACTTCTCGTTCGTCGGGTTCATCGGCCGCCAGGACCCCGAGCTGGTCGTCGCCGTCCAGATCCGCGAGGCGCGCCCGACCGTCGTGCGGATCGGGTACCAGGACATGCCCGTCTTCTCGTTCGAGCTCTTCCGCCGGGTCGCGACCGACGCGATCACGACGCTCGACCTGCCGCCGGCGCCGACCGCCCCGCCCACCACTGCCGACCGGTGAACGGCGGCTGTGCGACACTGGCCGTCGTGACCGACCCCCACCGGCCGGCCCGGAGGGAGGGCGTGCCGCCGTCTGCCTTCACCGCTGCCGAGATCGCCCGCCTCACCGGCGGCCAGCTGCTCCTCGAATCGCGACGCCCGATCCGCGGCGCCGCAGTCGATTCACGCCGGGTCCGGGCCGGGAACGCCTTCGTCGCCCTCGCCGGTGAGCGGACCGACGGGCACCGGTTCCTGGCCGATGCCGTCGCCGCCGGTGCCGCCGCGCTCCTCGTCTCCCGGCCTCCGGAGAGCAGCGCGGCGCTCGCCGCGCTGGGCGACGTGAGCGTCGTCCGGGTCCCGGATCCGCTCGCCGCCCTCCACGCCCTGGCGGCGGCCTGGCGGGCACGCTTCGACCCGCTCGTGGTCGGGGTGACCGGCAGCATCGCCAAGACCTCGACCAAGGAGGCGATCGCGGCCGTCCTGTCGCGGCGCTGGGTGACGCTGCGCAACGAGGGCAACCTGAACAACGAGATCGGTCTGCCGCTGACGGTCCTCGAGCTGGGCCCCGAGCACGAGGCGCTCGTCGTCGAGATGGGGATGTACACCGGCGGTGAGATCGCCGCCCTGGCCCGGATCGCCCGACCCCGGATCGGGGTCGTGACCTCCGTCCAGGCGGTTCACCTGGCCCGGATCGGGACCCTCGACGCGATCGAGGCCGCCAAGGGTGAGCTCGTCGAGGCGCTCCCGGCCGACGGCGTGGCGGTGCTCAACGCCGATGCCCCGCGGGTCGCCCGGATGGCCGCCCGGACGGCGGCCCGGACGCGGACGTACGGTTTCAGCGCCACCGCCGACGTGACCGCCGAGGCGGTCGAGTCGGCCGGCCGGTCCGGGATGCGCTTCGTCCTCCGGATCGACGGCGAGGTGCGCCGGGTGGCGGCCACCCCGGCCCTCGGCCGCCACGCCGTGCACAACGCGCTCGCCGCCGCCGCCGTCGGGCTCGAGGCAGGGCTCACCCTCGACCAGGTCGTGGCCGGGCTGGCGGATGGCTGGGCGGCGCCCCACCGGAGCGAGCTGGTCGAGGCCGGCGGCGTGCTCCTCCTCGACGACACGTACAACGCCTCGCCGGGCTCGATGCTCGCCGCGCTCGAGCTCCTGGCCACCCTGCCCGGCCGACGGATCGCGGTCCTGGGCGAGATGCTCGAGCTGGGCGACGGTCACGAGGCGGGCCATCGCTCGGTCGGCGCGGCGGCCGCCCCGGTGGTCGAGCGGCTCGTCGTCATCGGCGCCGGTGCGGGCGGGATCGTCCAGGGGGCGCGCGCGGCCGGGCTCGACCCCTCCCGGATCGCCCTCGTCCCGGACCGCGAAGCGGCGCTCGACCTCCTCCGGCCGCTCCTGGCTGTCGGCGACGTCGTGCTGGTCAAGGGCTCGCGGGGCGCCGCGCTCGATCTCCTGGTCGAGCGGCTGCGCGAGGTGCTCGGGTGACGATCGAGCTGATCCAGGGTCTGCTCCTCGCCTTCGCGATCGTCGTCATCCTGATGCCCGGCTACATCCGCTTCCTGCGCTACCTCGGCTTCGGCAAGCAGATCCGCGACGAGGGCCCGCACACCCACTTCGTCAAGGCCGGCACCCCGACGATGGGCGGCCTGCTCGTCATCCTGGTCGTGATCGGGGTCTACTTTCTCCTCCGCGGCGGGCCGGACGCCTCGACCTTCGCCCCGCTCGCGGCGCTGGCCGGGGTGGGCCTGCTCGGCGCCTTCGACGACTACCTCAATGCCCGGACGGGGGAGGGGATCCGCGTCCGCCAGAAGCTGATCTGGCAGGTCGTGTTCGCCTTCGTCGCCGCCTGGCAGATCCAGCGCACGTACGCCATTACCGAGCTCGCGGTCCCGTTCGTCGGGGCGGTCCCGATCGATCCGGCGCTCTACGTCTTCTTCGCCGCCTTCGCCATCGTCGCCGCGAGCAACGGGGTGAACCTGACCGACGGGCTCGACGGCCTGGCCGGCGGCACGCTCGTGTTCGCCTTCGTCTCGTTCCTGATCATCGCCCTCCTGAACGTGCCCCAGCAGCCAAACCTCGCCCTCCTGTGCGCCGTGATCATCGGTTCGCTGCTCGGCTTCCTCTGGTTCAACGTCCATCCGGCCGAGGTCTTCATGGGTGACTCGGGGTCGCTCGCGCTCGGGGCCACGCTCGCGGTCACCGCCCTGATCACCGGCCAGATCCTCGTTTTGCCCCTGATCGGGCTCGTCTTCGTCGTCGAGACACTGTCCGACATCATCCAGATCGGGTACTTCAAGCTGAGTGGCGGCAAGCGGATCTTCCGGATGGCCCCGCTCCACCACCACTTCGAGCTCGGTGGCTGGAACGAGGAGAAGATCACCCTCCGCTTCTGGATCGTGGCGATCCTGGCCGGGCTGCTCGGGGTCACCCTCTTCCTGTCCTCGATCCGGGCGCTCTGATGACGATGATCCCGACCGACAGACCGACCGACCGAGCCGGCGACCGACCCGCCGGGCCGCCGCTCGAGCTCGACGCCCTGACGATCGAGGACGTCCGGAGCGGGGCGCTCGCGGGACGGCCGGTGAGCGTGCTCGGCTTCGCCCGAAGCGGGCTCGCCCTCGCCCGCTTCTTCGTCGACGCCGGCGCCGTCGTTACCGTCTATGACGGGCGACCGGCCGACGAGCTGGCCGAGGCGCGGGCCGGGCTTGACGGCCGGCCGGTGCGCCTGCTCGCCGGGCCCGACGTCGACCCGGCCGAGGCGCTCCGCGGCGCGGCGCTCGTGGCGACCTCGCCGAGCATCACCCCCGACTATCCGACGACCGAGCCGCGGCTGCGGGCGGCACTGGCTGCCCTCGTCGCCGCCCGGGCCGCCGGTGAGGCGGTGCCGGCCCTGGTCAGCGAGGCGGACCTCGTCCTCCGGCTCTGCCCGGCCCCGACGATCGGGGTCACCGGCACGAAGGGCAAGACGACGACCTCGTCGCTGGCCGCCGCACTCCTGGCCGCGGACCCGGTCCACCCGGTCGTCCTCGGCGGCAACATCGGCCTGCCCCTCGTCGAGCGGCTGCCCGAGCTGACGCCCGATCACCGGGTCGTCATCGAACTCTCGGAGCTGCAGCTGCCGACCCTCAGCCGGGGCACGACCGTGGCCGTCTACACGAACGTGACCGCCGACCACCTCGACCGCCACGGGACGGTGGCGGCGTACCGGGCGACGAAGCGGCGACTGGCCGAGCTGGTCGACCCCGAGGGCGCCCTGGTCCTGAACGCCGACGACCCGATCACGGCCAGCTACGCCGGGCTCGGCCGGGCGCCGGCGCTGCTCTATCGGCTCGCCCACCCGATGCCCGGCGGGCTGGGGATCGTCGACGACTGGATCGTGGCGGCCGGCGTCGAGCGACTCCCGCTCGCCGGCGGGGGGCAGGCGGCGACCGGCCCGGGTGGCCGGATCATGCCCCTCGGCGAGCTGGCCCTGCCCGGGCGCCACAACGCCAGCAACGCCCTGGCGGCGATCGGGGCGGCGCTCCTGTTCGGGGTCGCCCCCGACGCGATCCGGCGCGCGGCCGCCGCGTTCAGCGGTGTCGAACACCGGCTCGAGCCGGTCGCCGAGATCGACCGGGTCCGCTTCGTGAACGACTCGCAGGGGACGCAGCCCGACGCGGTCGCGGCGGCGCTCCGGGCGTTCGGGCCGCCGATCGTGCTCATCGCCGGCGGCCGGGACAAGGGCGTCGACCTGGCCGACCTCGCCGCCGTCGTGGCCGAGCGGGCGGCGGCCGCGGTCCTGATCGGCGAGAGCGGTCCGACCCTCGAGGCGCTCTTCCGGCGCGCCGGTCTCGCCCGCACCGAGCGCGCCGCAACGCTCGAGTTGGCCGTCGAGCGCGCCGACGAGCTTGCCCGCGAGCTGCTCCGCGAGCGGGGCGGGGCCGGCCGGGCGACGGTCCTCCTCAGCCCCGCCGCGGCGAGCTTCGACATGTTCGTCGACTACGCGGCCCGTGGACGGGCGTTCAAGGCGGCCGTGACGGCGCTCGCCGCCCGGCGTGCCGCGAGGGAGCGACGATGACGGCGTTCGCCCGGCCGCGGCAGCAGACCGGCCTGCGCCGGGAGCAGCACCAGGCCGACTACACGATCCTCGTCGCGGTCGTCGCGCTGGCCGCGATCGGCATCCTGATGGTCTACTCCTCGTCGGCAATGAAGGCCTACGTGACCTGGGACGACCCGTTCAAGGTCGTCGGTCCGCAGCTCGTCTGGGCGCTCCTGGGGCTGGTCGCGATGGTCGTCATGATGCGCCTCGACTACCGCTACCTGCGCCTCGTCTCGGTGCCGCTCTATGCGATCGCGCTCGTCCTGCTCGTGCTCGTCCTCGTGCCCGGGTTGGGGATCCGCGTCGGCGGCTCGGCCCGCTGGCTCCAGTTCGGACCGCTGCCGGCGGTCCACCCGGCCGAGTTCGCCAAGCTCGCTCTCGTCGTCTACCTCGCCCACTGGTTCGCCCGCCGCGGCACCGGGTTGCGCAGCCTGCGCCGGGGGACCCTCCCGTTCCTGGTCATCTTCGGGCCCGTCCTGCTCCTCGTCCTGCGCGAGCCCGATCTCGGCACGAGCGCGGTGATCGGGCTGACGGCGCTGGCGATGTTCTTCGTCGCCGGGGCGAACCTCGTCCACCTGACCGCGATGGCGACCGCCGGCGCTGCGCTGGGGATCGCCATCGTCAGCCGGACGCCCTACCAGCTCGAGCGCGTCCGGGCCTTCCTCGACCCGTGGAGCGATCCCCAGGGGAGCGGGTTCCACACGATCCAGGGCCTGCTCGCGCTCGGCCTGGGCGGGGTCTTCGGGGCCGGGCTGGGCGAGAGCCGCTCGGCGGGCGGGCTCTTCCTGCCCAACGCGAGCAACGACTTCATCTTCGCGATCATCGGCGAGGAGTTCGGGCTGATCGGCGCCGGGCTCGTGATCGTCCTCTTCTTCGTGATCGCCTACCAGGGCGTCCGGACCGCCCTGGCCGCCCCGGACACGTTCGGTGCCCTGCTTGCCGGCGGGATCACGGCCTGGATCTGCGTCCAGGCGTTCATCAACATCGGGGTCGTCGTCTCGCTCCTGCCGATCACGGGCATCACGCTCCCCTTCATCAGCGCCGGCGGTTCGTCGCTGATCATCAGCTTTGCCGCCGTCGGCATCCTCCTCTCGGTCTCACGCGAGACCGTCGAACGTGGGACATGGAACGATGCGCCTGCTGATCGCGGGCGGGGGCACGGGCGGGCACATCTACCCGGCTCTCGCCGTCGCCCGATCGCTCCGCGCGCGACCGGACGCGCCTGAGCTCGCCTGGCTCGGCGGCCGGCGCGGGCTCGAGGCCGGGCTCGTCCGGTCGGCCGGGATTCCTTTCGACCGGCTGCTGCTCCGCTCGCTCCGGACGGTCGACCGGTCGTTGGCCACGCTCCTCGACCCGGTCCGGCTGGGCCTCTCGATTCCCCAGGCCGCGGCCTGGCTGGCCAGCCATCGACCGGCCGCGATCTTCACCACCGGCGGCTACGTCGCGATCCCGGTTCTGCTCGCGGCCGAACCGCTCGGCATCCCGGTCCTGCTCTGGGAGGGCAACGTGATCCCGGGCCGGAGCGTCCGGGCGACGGTTCGCTTCGCCGATGTCGTGGCGGTCTCGTTCGCGGACACCTGCGCCGCGCTCGGGCGGGCGGTCGGTCCGTCCGCCGGGGGAGCGACGGCGGTGGGCCGCGCCCGGCCGTGCTACCTGACCGGGACGCCGATTCGCGACACGCGCCAGATCGACCGCGAGGCGGCCCGGGCGCGCTTTGGCGTGCCGCCCGGCGCCCGCCTGCTGCTCGTCTTCGGCGGCTCCCAGGAGGTCCGCCGGTTCAACGCCGCGGTAGCCGAGGCGTTGCCTCGGCTCGTCGAGCGCGTCCACGTCGTCCACGTCACCGGCGAGCCGGCCTACGGGGCGGCCCTGGCCGGGCGCGAGCGACTCCCGGTCGAGCTGCGCGAGCGATACCGACCGTACCCCTTCCTGCGCGACGAGATGCTCGACGCGCTGGCCGCCGCGGACCTGGTCGTGGGCCGGGCCGGCTCCTCGACCCTGGCCGAGGTGACCGCGCTCGGCCTGCCGATCGTCGTCGTCCCGTACCCGCACGCCGCCGGTCACCAGCGAGCGAACGCGCGGCTGCTCGTCGAGGCCGGGGCCGCCCGGCTGGTCGAGGACGAGCGGTTTGACGCGGCGGCGCTGCTCGACGCGGCGGCGCTGCTCGACGATCCGGCCGCCCATCTCCGGATGTCGGCCGCCTCGCGGGCGCTCGGCCGGCCGGCCGCGGCCGAGGTCGTGGCGGACCTGTTGCTCGCGCTGGCGGAGCGACGGCCGCTGCCCGACCCGACCACCGTCGAGCGCCGCTCACGGGGGCTGGGCGCGTGACCGGCCCGCGCCCGGCGAACGGGCCCGCCCGCCCGGGCGACCCCGATCCCGCTGCCAACTCTCGACCGGCGTTCGACCCGATCGCCTTCGGCACGGAGATCCAGCGCCGCCTCGGGGTGAAGACGTCGCGTGACGAGCCGCTGGCCCGGTTCACGACGATGCGTGTCGGCGGCCCGGCCGACCTCTTCGCGGTCGCCCACAACACGTTCGAGCTGCGCGGCCTGGTCAAGTTCGCCCGCAGCCGGGGGGTCCCGTACGTCGTCCTCGGGCGGGCCAGCAACGTCGTCATCGCCGATGCCGGGATCCGCGGTCTGGTCATCCAGGACCGGGCCGAGGGGGTCGAGATCCGCGCCGAGCGGCTGATCGCCGAGGCCGGCCTGCCGATGGCCCGGGCCGCGACCGAGGCCCAGAAGGCCGGCCTGTCCGGCCTCGAGTTCGGGCTGGCGATCCCGGGCACGGTCGGCGGCGCGGTGTGGGCGAACGCCGGGGCCCACGACTCGAGCATCGCCGCGATCCTCGAGTCGGCGACCGTCCTCCTCGCCGACGGGAGCGAGGTCCGGCTCGGACCTGACGAGCTCGGCTTCGGCTATCGCGAGAGCCGGTTCAAGCACCCACCGGGCGGCCCGCTCGAGGGTCCCGTGCCGGCCGGGCCGGCCGTTCCCGCCGAGCTCGTCCTGGGCGCCACGTTCCGGCTCCTGCCCGCCCCGGCCGCCGAGATCGCGGCCCGGCTGGACGAGATCCGGCGCTGGCGCCGGGAGCACCAGCCGATCGGGATGCCGAGCGCCGGGAGTGTCTTCCGCAACCCGCCTGACGGCCCGAGCGCCGGGGCGCTGATCGACGCGGCCGGGCTCAAGGGGCTCCGGGTCGGCGGGGCATCGGTCTCCGACAAGCACGCCAACTTCATCGTCAACGACCGGCACGGGACGGCGACCGACGTTCGGCGGCTCGCCGAGCGCGTCCGGGCCGAGGTCCGTCGACGACACGGGATCGAGCTCGAGTTCGAGATCGTCTTCCTCGGCGACTGGAGCGCGTACCGCCCGTCGGACGAAGGGGCCGGGTCGTGACCTCGTCCGGGCGGTCGGCCACAGCGGGACGACCGCCGGCGGTCGCCGTGCTCCTCGGCGGGCCGTCGGCCGAGCACGACGTCTCGGTCGTCTCCGGGACCGCGGTCGCGGAGGCGCTCCAGGCGGCCGGCTTCCCCGTCCAGCCGATCCTGCTCGACCTCGACGGGCGCTGGTGGTGGCTGCCCCCCGACCACCGGCGCGAGGGTCGCCCGCCGGCCGCCTATGACGAGCCGGCCGGCCTCGGTGCGCTCGGCCCGTTCCGGGCCGGCGCCGCCCTCGACCGACTCGCGGCCGCCGAACCCCGTCCGGTCGTCTTCGTCGCCCTCCACGGCCCGTTCGGGGAGGATGGGACTGTCCAGGCCCTGCTCGAGGCGGCCGACCTGGCCTACACCGGCTCGGGGGTGACGGCCTCGGCGCTGGGGATGGACAAGGCGCTCTTCAAGCGTCTCGTCGGGGGGCTCGGGCTACCGGTCGTCGAGTGGCGCGAGATCCGGGCCGAGCGCTGGGCGGCCGACCCGGAGGCCGTCCTGGCCGAGCTCGAATCGTTCGCTGCGGCGACCGGAGACGAGCGCCTGATGGTCAAGCCGGCCCGGCTCGGGTCGTCGGTCGGGATGACCCTGGCCCACGACCCGTCCGAGCGTGCCGGCGCGCTCGACGAGGCGTTCCGCTTCGACACGCTCGCCCTGGCCGAGCGCTATCTGGCCGGGGCGCGCGATCTCGAGGTCGCCGTGATCGGCAACGAGCCGGGCCGGCTCGATGTCTTCGGCCCGGGCGAGGTCGTGCCGGGACGCGAGTTCTACGACTACCGCGACAAGTACCTCGACGGGCGCGCCCGGACGCTTGCCCGGGCCGAGCTCACCCCCGAGCTCGGAGCGTCGATCCGCCGGCTCGCCCGCGAGGCGTACCTCGCGATCGGAGCCGAGGGCTTCGCCCGGGTCGACTTCCTGCTCGCCGGCGGGGAGCTCTACCTCAACGAGATCAACACGATCCCGGGCTTCACCCCGATCAGCCTCTTTCCGGCGATGGCGGCGGCCGCGGGCCTCGACTTCACCGCGGTCGTGCGCCGGATCGTCGAGCTCGCGCTCGAGCGACAGGCGGGGCGGATCCGGCGCCGGCTGCGCCCGGCCGACCTGCCCCGCTGAGGCCGTCCCGATGAGGCCGTCCCGATGAGCCTGCCCCGATGACCCACCGCCCCGCGCTCCGCCGGACGGCCGGCCACGCCCGCCGGCCGAGGGGTCCCCGGCGCGCCTCGGCCGGCCTGTCACCAGTCCGGCGGGGACAAGGCTGAAGGCGGCTGCGGCGCCGATCCACAAGACGATTCCGACGCCGAGATCAGTGCCGTAGAAATTGACGACGCCCTGCGGCAGCCCGCGCGAGGCCGCAAGGAAATAGGCCGCGCTCACTGCCGCTGAGATCAACCGCGACGGCGCGAACCCCCAAAGCGTCGGGAACGCGCAGGCGAGCGGCAGGGTGAGAGTGGGGCAGGACCAGGCAGAAGCACCGCCCCGGGCCCGCGGGCACACCAGCGCTCCGCCCAGCCC
>CAYMBB010000036.1:0-13711 GCA_964388515.1 uncultured Anaerolineaceae bacterium | reverse complement strand
GCGACCACAGCGGGTGCAGCATGCCGGCCATGCAGAACGTCATCGGCATCCGCACCCTGCGCCGGCGGGTGAACGAGTCCCTCCTCCGAGTCGCTCGCGGCGAGACCGTCATCATCGTCCGGCACGGTCGCCCGATCGCGATCATCCGCCCGCTCACCGAGGGCGACACGGCCCGGCGGATCTCGGTCACGACGTTTCGCCAGAACCTGCGACGAACGCTGGCGATCACGCGTCGTCGAGCGATCGTCCTCACCTGGTACGGCGATGGGGCGGCCGTGGTCGCGCCCGTGCCCCCCGATCTCGAGATCAGTGACGAGGAGGAGTCGGCATGACCGTCGGCGGGATGATCCAGGCCCTGGGGATGCGCGAGGTTCGGGGGAACATCCGGGCCGTGGTCGCGCGGGTCGAGGAAGGCCAGGCGCTCATCGTCCTGCGCGACGGGCAGCCGACGGCGGTCATGCTCGCCTTCGCCGAGGCGCAGCGCTGGCAGCAGATCGAGCGCTCGCTCTCGGCGCTCCACGGCCTCGAGATCTACCCGGAGCTCGCCCGCGACACGGCCGAGCTGGCCCGGATCGTGCGCCGGGAGACGCGGCCGTCCGCCTCCGCCGTCCGCCGACTCGCGGAGGTGCCCCGCGACATCCTCGGCCCGCTCCGGACCGTCGGGATCACCGACGCTCGACTCAAGCTCGCCTCGATCCTCGACGAGATCAGCGCCGGGCGGACGCTCACGATCGTGTCGTCCGGTCGGTTCGCGGTGACGCTCGTCTCGCCCCGGGAGTTCGACCGGTTGCGGGCCCTGGCCCGGACGGTCAGCTGGTTCCGTGCCGCCGGGCTCGACCTCACAACGGCCGACGAGCCCGAGATCGCGGCGTTCGTCCGGACCTTCGGCGAGCGCGCGGTGGCGTCGGACGCGACGGCGGCCGGCTGAGGGCGGCGACGATGCGGCGACGGAGGGCGCACGCAGCGCTCACGGCTCAGCGCCTCGCCGCGCCAGTCGCGCTCGCTCTCCTGTGGCTCACCGTGGGCTCTCCGGTCCTCGCGGCTGGATCGGTCCCGCCGGGCGCCAAGGAGGCGCTGGCACCGGTCACGAAGATGATCGCGACCCTCGTCGCGATCGCGATCGGCCTCGGTGTCGCGATCTGCGGTGCGGTCATCGTCTGGGGCGGGATCGAGAAGACCCTGGCCGGCGCGAACCAGGATGCCGAGCATCGGGCCCATCGGCGGATCGAGAACGGGATACACGGTCTCGTCTGGATGATCCTCGCGAGCGTCATCGTGTCCACGATCACCGCGATCGCGGTCGCGTACGGCCTGATCGACCAGCCCTTCTGAGCTGATGCTCGCGCTCCGGGGCGTGGCTCGCCCCACGCTCCGGACGCCCGAAGCCCTCCCGGCCGTCCGGTTCGGGAGCTCGGCTGGTGCGTTCGTTCTCCTGGCGCTCGCGTTCGCTGGCCTCGGTCTCGCCGTCGTGGGCCGGACGCCCACAGCGGCGGAGTCGATCGCTCCGCCACCTCCTGAGATCGAGGCCACACCGTTTGCGCGCGGCGAGCTGCCGATCATCGGCGATCCGATCCGCGACCTCACGGTCTGGTATTCGAACCGGGTCAGCGACGCGACCCGGGCAGGTCTCGACAATCTGAAAGGGCGCTTCCTCTCGCCGCTCGATCCGCTGTCGGACCCGGCGACGAAGGACCTGTACGGGAAGATGCTCATCATCGCGATCCCGCTGCTCACCTTCGGCGGGCTCGCCCTGGGCTACCTGATCATGGTCAGCCGGACGACCGGCGAGTCGGCGTACACCGTCCGCTCGGTCACCCCCCGGTTCGTCGTCGGGGCGACGCTCTCGATCCTGGGCATCTTCCTCGTCAGCGTCCTCGCCCAGTTCGTCACCGCGACCGATGTCGCGATGGTCGGGGTCTCGATCCCGGGCAACGAGATCGGCGGTCCGGACGCCTGGCCGGCCTCGGGTGGCGTCTTTCTGGTCCTCCAGAACGGCGGCTTCGACCCCCGGGTGGCGGAAGGACCGAACAACTGGAACGACGGCGCCTGGCTCTCGGCCGGACTGCTCGGGGCGATCCTGCTCACCTTCCTCCAGATGATCAACGGGGTGCTTCTGGCGCTCGAGCGCCTCCTGGTGATCATCGGGCCGCTCTGCCTGGCCGCGTATGCCCTGCCGGCGACCGAACGGGTGACGAACCTCTGGCTCAGGCTCCTGACCGCGATCCTGGTCGTGCGCTTCGCCTGGACGATCACGTTCGTCCTGTTCAGTCTCGAGGCGCTGCCGCACATCGGCCCGTCCGGTACCCCGCCGACCGTCGGCGACATGAACGCGCTGCTCGGGCTCTCGACCGCTGGCGCGGCACTGATGCTCGGGCTCCCGTTGGTCCTGCTGCCGCTCGCGTTGAGCGGTCCAGGCGTCTTGCGGCCGGCCCGATGAACGAGCGCGGCCACGTCGAGATCCCGGAGAACGCGGTCCGGAGCGAGTCGCTCGCGTTCGGGCTCTCCGCGTCCCAGCTCGGGATCCTCGGCGCGGCCGTGGCGCTCGGCGCGCTGCTGAACCTGGTGCCGGTGTGGGCGCCGGCGAAGGTCGTCCTCATCTTCGTCGGCGTCGCGCCCGTCGTCCTCGCGGCGGTCCTGCCGATCCGCGGCGAACCGGCCTATCGCTGGCTCATCTGGGCGATCCGGTTCGGGCGCGGCCGACGGTCCTGGCAGGCGGTGCTCGAGGCGCCAGATCGGCCAGATACGTCGCAGCTAAGCGTCCTCGGTCATCCTACGACCTCGAGCGCCACGGATCTCGCGGCTGCGGATCGGGATTCCTACCAGCTACCGGGGATCCTCGGGGCGGGAGAGGATGTGCCCCGTTCCGCTCCGGGTGCTCAGGAGCGATCGCCCATGGGGGAGCAGTCAGTCCGACTTCGGGTCATCGCGCCCGACGAGGAAGGGTCACCGGGATCGGGCGATCCCGACGATGAGCGAGAGGCGCAGGAGCGGCCGCTCGCGATCCCCCACGTCCTGCCGGGCCCCCGACTCGTGTGCCTCGCGAGCTTCGCCGGTGGCGTCGGCAAGACGACACTCACCGTCGAGATCGCGACGCTCGTCGCTGCCCGCGCGCGTGTTCGCACGATCGAGGGCGACGAGGGTCCGCTCCGGGTCCTCGTCCTCGACGCGAGTCGGAGCGCGAGTGCGGTCGGACTCCGGCTCGGCCTCGCACCCGCGGCGCTCTCGGCGGCCTGGAGCCATCGGCTCTGGCGCGACCCAGGCGCGGTCAGCGACCTCGCCCAGGCGACCCGCTGGCGGGTCGACGTCGTGACCCTGCCGCCCCATCCCCAGCTCGCCGAGCGCGATGGGCAGGTGGGCGAACCCGGGGGACCGGCGTTCGGGGTGCTCGAGGCTGATGCGCTCCTCGAGGGGGCGCACGGGGCCGGCTATCAGCTCATCGTCGCCGACCTCGGTGGCGTTTTGGAAGACGGGCATCGCCAGCTCATCGATCAGGCGGAGCTCGTTCTCGGCGTCGTGCGCCCGACGATCGAATCGCTGCCGGACGTGTTTCGCCTGGCGACCGTCCTCCGGGGACAGGGGATGGGTCGAAAGCTCGCGATCGTCGCCAACGGGGCCGACGACGACACGGAGATCGGCCGGATCGCCCGCGAGGTCGGCGTGCCGCTGGTCGGGCGGGTCTCGCCCAACCCGGCCTTCACCGCCGCCGCCGACCGAGGGGAACCGGCCTGGGCGGTCGCGCCGGCCCTCGCCTCGGACATCGCGGGCGTCGCCCGGGCGGCCTGGCCGCTCCTCGCCGATGGCAGGGCCCGGACGCCCGGCCGACGGTCGCTCCTGCGAACGGCGCGCGGCGTCCTGCCGGCGCCCGGGGGCGGCGGGCGATGAGCACCGATCGGGCGCCTGAGCTCGGCCGGACCCCGCTCTCGGCCGCGACCCTCGGGACCGTCCGGCGGATGCTCGTCGCCCGACTCTCGCCCGACGTCCTCAACCCGTTCGCCCGGACGCCCGAGCATGAGGCGTCGCTGCGCCGGACGATCGGCGAGATCCTCGCCGAGCCCGACCTCGACCTCGACGCCTCGCCGGCCCTGGTCGCCGCCGTCGAGGCGGTCGTCTGCGGTCTCGGGCCCCTCCAGCCGCTCGTCGATGATCCGGCGGTCGGGGACATCCTCGTGAACGGCCCGGACGAGGTCTTCGTCGAACGATCGGGCCGGCTCGAGACGACGACCGTGACGCTGGGCTCCGCGCGCGAGGTGATCGAGCTCTCGGAGCGGATCGCGGCCCTCGCCGGGCGCGAGCTCTCGGTCGCCTACCCGGTCGTCGATGCCCGGATGCCCGACGGCTCGCGGGTAAACGCGGTCATTCCCCCGGTCGGCGGGCCGTACCTCTCGATCCGCAAGTTCAACCGGCTCCGGCTCGATCTCGTCCCCGGTGGCCGACACGGCCGGGACTGGGTCTCCGCGGGCGGCCTCTCACCCGAGATGGCCGACTTCGTGGCGCGCCTCGTCCGGGCCAAGGCGAACTTCCTCGTCGCCGGAGAGACCGGGGCGGGCAAGACGACGTTCCTGCGCTCGATCACCGACCTGTTCGATCCGGCCGAGCGGATCGGCGTCGTCGAGGACACGGCCGAGCTCGCCCTCGAGAACCCGGATCGGTTCAACCTCGAGACGCTCCACCCCCATGATCTCGGCGCCGGTGAGGCCGACACCCGCCTGCTCGATGTCGGCGATCTCGTCGCGAACGCCCTGCGGATGCGGCCCGACCGCCTGATCGTCGGCGAGATCCGCCTGCCCAAGGAGGCGTTCTACACGCTCCAGGCGCTCCACACCGGGCACGATGGGTCGGCCACGACGATCCATGCGAGCAGCGCCGAGGACGCCCTGTTCCGGCTCGAGCTCCTCGCCCGCCAGAGCATGCGCGACCTGACGGTGAGCGATCTGCGCAGCTACATCGCCCGGGTGTTCGATCTCGTCGTCGTCCTCCGGCGCCTGCGCTCGGGTCGGCGGATCGTCCGCCAGCTGAGCGCGGTCGACGGCCTGACCGACGAGGGCCGCTATCGCCTCGTCGACGTGTTCCGGGCCGAGGCGACCGCGGGCGGGGACGAGATCCGGTTCGTGCGCGATCGCGACTGGACGCCCTCGGCGCGTCTGCTCACCCGGCTCGAGCTCGAGGGCGAACGATGGAGCTGATCGGTGCCACCGCGGCCGGCGTCGCGGTCTTCGCGGCGTTGATGGCGATCCTGCCCTCGCGCGCCCAGCCGGCGCCGGGTCTCGGGCGTCGGGTCCGCGAGGCGTATGGCGAGCGGATCGAGCGCGCCCGGACGCTCCTCGCCCGGGCGCGTCTTCTGATCTCGCCCCGGAGCTACCTCGCCCTCTCGCTCGTTGCGCCGGCCTCCTTCGGGCTCGCCGGCCTCGCGCTGTCAGTGCCGATGGCGATCCTCGGGCTCGTCGTCGGCGCGTTCGTGCCGCGCTGGTACGTCCGCTACCTCGTCGGCGCAGAAGCGCGCTCCGCCGCCGACGACGCACCGCGGGTCCTGCGGGCGATGGTCAACCGGGCCGCCGCCGGCGGGACGTATCCTGATCTGTTCGCGGCCGCCGCCGAAGGTGCCCGCCATCGCTGGGTGAAGGCCGACTTCGAGGAGATCCTCGGGCGCTACTACGCGAACGAACCGCCGGCCGATGCCCTCGTCGACGTCCGCCGCCGCCAGGCGGGGCGGAACCTCGCGCTCGTGTACGACGCGCTCATCACCCTCACCCGAACCCACCAGCCGGTCTCGGCGGCCGCCGACGTCCTCGCGTCGCTCGGGGAGGCGGCCCGGGCGAATCAGTCGATCGCCCGATCTGCGGCGGCCGAGAGCCATGGCCTGCGACTCCAGGCCGCGATCCTCGCGATCGTCATTCCGGCGCTCTTCGTGTATCTCTCGCTCGCCAACGCCGAACTGATCGGGCCGGTGATGTCGACCCCGATCGGGCGCTATCTCCTCCTGCCGGGCGCGGCGCTCTTGGAAGTCACCGGGATCGTCCTGTCCTGGCGGATCACGCGCCTCGAGGTGTAGGGCGATGGAGCTGCTCGGTGCCGCCGCCACCGCGCTCGCGGTCTTCGCTCTGCTCATGGCGATCTTCGGTGGCGCGCTCGTCACGCCGCGCCGGCTCGACGCAATCCGGGCGGTCGCGCTCCCGCGCCACCGCTACGAGCGGCTCGTCAGCGCGGACCAGCCACTCTGGGAGCGACTCCTCGCCCCGGTTGCGGCGCGGCTCGCCGCGCGCGCCCCCGCCTTCGCCTCGCAGGTGAGCGCCCGCGACATCATCCGGGCCGGTCTCGACCCCGAACTGATCACCCCGGCCGAGATCTACGCGGCCAAGCTCGTCCTCGCCGCCGCGCTGCTCGGGATCGGCGTTGCGCTCACGCCGCTGTTCGCCGGCGGCCTGCTCCTCGCCCTGCCGGCAGCGTTTATCGGTTACGTCTTCCCGACCGAGTATCTCGGCGCCCGGGCACGAGCGCGCCAGGCGCAGATCGCGCGCGAGCTGCCGGACTTTCTCGCCCTCGTGCGGCCGCTCGCCGCGAAGCATGGGTTGGAACACGCCGCCGCCGACGTCTCGGACGCGCTCCATGAGGCGTCGCGCGGGACGAACCTGCTGGCCCGTCAGATCCGGAGTGCGGTGGCCGCCTATGGGACGGGAGCGGACCTGTACACAGCCCTGCGCGACATCGCCGCGGCCGCAGATATCGAGGCGCTCGACGAGCTCGCCGCCTCGCTCGCGCAATCGCGCAAGCTCGGCAAGGGGATCGCCGAGACGCTCACCGAGCACGAGCGCTCGCTCCGCGATGCCGAGCGGGACCGACTCCTGGGAGCCGCTTCGACCGTCCAGCCGAAGCTCGCGGCGATCCTGGCCGGTGTCTACCTGCCCGAGTTCATCGTGCTCGTCGTGCTGCCGCTCTTCCTGTCCACCCTTGGCCGGATCTAGCGTGGGAGGTTGCCATGAACCGACGTGACGTGTCTCGGAAGCTCTGGCGGATGTGGGCGGTGATCCGTGCGGACGAGCGGGGGCTGACCACGCTCGAGTATGTCATCGCCGCCGCGATCATCCTCGTCGTCCTCTCGGCGGCCATTCTCGCCTGGAACAACGGACTCGCGACCAAGATCGGCCAGCTCGTTGGTCAGCTGCTCGCCGGCCCATGAACCAGGCCGTGCGTTCGGGCGCACCGCAGCGCCGACGGGCCGGCGAGGCCGGCGTGGCGACCGTGGAGGCGGTCCTCGTCGTGCCGCTCGTCCTGATCCCGGTGCTCTTCGCCGTCCTCGTCTTCGGGCGGCTCGCGCACGCCCGGATCGTCCTCGATGCGGCGACCGCGGCCGGGGCGCGCCAGGCCGCGGTCGCCGGGGCGAATACCCCGTCGGTGCAGGAGCGGATCGACACCGAGCTCCGCGACGGCGGGATCGATCCGGCCCGTGTCCGGATCACGATCGAGCCGGGCGTGGCGAGCTGGGGCGAACCGATCCGGGTCCGCCTCGAAGTCGGCGAGGACGCGAGCATCCCGTTCCTCGGCACGTGGTCGATCCCGCTCGCCTCAGAGTTCGTCACCCGCAGTGAGGTGACCCACTGATGGGTCGCCCACGAGCGGGAGAGCGCGGTCAGGTCGCCGTCTACGCCGTGGCGCTGTTTCCGCTGCTCATGCTCGTCCTCACCCTCGTGCTGGCCGTGGGGACGGTCGAGGGACTCCGGACGCGGATCCGGGCCGAGCTCGACATGGCCGCCCTGACCGCGACCCAGGCCCTGGACTTCGATGCCCTCGCGCGCGGGGCCAGCCCGCGACTCGTCGAGCCAACCGCCGACGCGCTGGCCCGGGAGTACCTCGCGCGAAATCTGGCGGCGCTCGGCGATCAACTCGGGGCCTCGCCCGCTGACATCGCCCGCTCCGCCGAGATCGTCGTGTCGAACGCTCCGGGTACCGACCTGCTCACGGGTGCCCCCGACACGGCGCCCACGGTGAGCATCCGGATCCGCGTCCCGGCGCGGATCCCGCTCCTCGGGCTTGCCGGCCTGGCACCGACCGTCGAGCTCACCCTCACCGGCTCGGCCGCGGCACGGAGCTGACGATGCACCGACCGACTCGGTACCGAACGCCGATCCTGGCGCTGAACGCGGTCGCTCTCGGGCTCGTGGTCGTCGGCGGGATCCTGCTCGTCGGTCGGATCGGCGTGCCGGAGGCGTCTTCAGGCCCGACCTCCTCGGCACCAGGGTCGAGCGCGACCGATCCGATGTCGACCCCGGAGGGAGCGGTCCGCGCCTTCTTCGAGGCCTTTGCTGCGGCGCGACAGACCGACGATCCAGCCCTCGTCCGGCCGTTCGTGACCGGCGACCAGTCGTCCGCATACCTCTCGGTTCAGGGCTTCCTGCTCGGTCAGAAGGCCGCCAAGAAGGCATCCGTGCTCACCGTCCAGCGGTTGGAGAACGTCACTCTTCAGACGTCCGGCAGCTCGACGACCGTTCGGCTCGTCTACACCGAGGGTGGCTACGACATCAGCCTCGACACTGGCCAGCCGGTGGAGTCGCCGAACGTCTTGGCTCCTCGCGATGTGACCGTCGAACTGCGGAACCTCGGCGGCCGTTGGCTGGTCGATCGGTACGACGCCCGTACGCCATGAGCGCAGTTGTCCGCCTCGTCCAGCTGTTCGCCGCGAGCGCAGGCGCCGCGATCCTGCTCGCCCTTACCATCGAGTCCGTCGCGGCCATCGACCCTGGACTCGACGTGCGAGTTGACACCTGGACCTCGGATGTCGGCCACGCCTACGTCGGCGTCAAGGCGGCCGGACGGTGGGCCCCGCCAGCCACGACGTCCTGCGTCGGGTACTACTCGACGTGGCGCTGGACCGCCACGATCTACACGACGCCGATCCGCGACGAGTGGTTCGTGCTCGCGCACACCTGCTCCGGGAGTGTGGTCAACCTCCTGAACCCAGTCATCGTGGTCACGAGCCGCACGACTCCCGGGATCGGGATCGAGCGGCGCGCGGCCGGCGCGATGAGCCTCTATCTCCGCGTGTCGGTCGCTCCGGTCACGGCCCCGGCCAGAACGGCGCGCACCGTGACCGCCGAGCTGACGGCCGGCTGGCAGGACGCGCTCGGCGATGCGATCCAAGCGTATGTCCAGCGGGGCAGCCTGCGCATCGAGCGCTGGACGGTCGACTTTGGCGACGGCACCCGGCAGACGTTCCCGGCCACCACCGGCGATCGCCTCGTTACGACCCATGCCTATGCCGCCGGCGGGTTCGACGTGACCGTGACCGCCCACGTCAGCGGTAACGCGTACGGGGCGTTCTTCGCCCCGGACGGGACGCCGTTCGAGCGGGTCGTGCCGTTCGCGCTCGACATCAGCAACCGAGCCGCGGGCAACGCGGCGCTGCCGATCGACTACACCCTGCCCGTCGTGTCCGTCGGCGGCAGCCCCTCGGGCACGCTGCCGAACGGCGTGGCGGTCCCCGCGGATGTCGCCGGCCACGCTGACCTGTGGTGGCCACGGGGCATGCCCTGCGCGCTCTATGTCCGCCCGATCATCGAGCGCGAGGGCTTCATGAGCTCGGGTGGCCTCGTCATCGGCGGCGCCACGACCCGTCTGCTGAGCTACCACTACGAGGCGGGCACGAACGACGCCTCGGGTCCGACCCCGAGCGGCACGTACCCCGCCGCGACCCCGATCCACATCCAGTGGGATACACCGCTGCCCGGTCTCGGGAGTTACCCGGTTCGGCTGGTCCTCACCCTCGAGACGACGTACGACGACGGGACCGTCCGGACCTTCCAGGTCTCGGGTGTCGTGTCGGTGACGGTCATCTACTCCGCGGTCAGCGAGTAGCAGGAGGAAGCGATGCGCGCCCGGCGGACCGTCTACATCGTCATCTTCCTCGTCGCAAGCGCTGTCGCGGCCGGCGTCTACTACCTCGCCCAGCCCCGGGTCGCGCTCGTCCGGGCCCGGGCCGACATCCCGGTCCTGACCCAGATCAGCGCCGACATGGTCGAGCTCGTCCGGGTCAGCCCACTCGACGCAACCGCGGACACCGCGAAATCGCTCGATGCGGTCGTCGGCCGCTACGCGGCCCTGCCGATCCTGGCCGGTCAGGACGTCGATACCCGCGCGATCGAGGTGACCCCGGGGTCGCGGGCGTTCGGCTTCGGAGCGCCGCTCGGGCCCGGCCAGGTCGCGTTCGCGTTGCCCGCCCCGGCCGACCAGGCGGTCGGTGGGGCGCTCTCGCCCGGAGCGCGGGTCGACGTCATCGCGGTCCCGAATGCCCTCAAGACGGGCTCCGTCTCGGCCAGCCCGGCCCCGGTGGCGGTCATGATGGGTCAGGGGCTGACGATCCTCGCCCTGCGGACGAGCGACGGACACCCGCTCGGCGACGAGGCAGGCTCGAGCAGCTCGACCCGCGCGGTCGGCCCACCGAAGCTCGGCTCGGTCGTCGTGGCCATCCCCGCGGCGCGCGTGGCAGAGTTCGCGGCGGCGGCCCTCACCTCGTCGTTCTATCTGGCCCTCGATCCGGCGCCACCCGGGGCGTCCGCGGCGCCACCCGGGGCATCGGCGGCGCCATGACCTCGTTCCTGCGCCGACCGAGGTTCGGCCGCAGGGCGACGCCAACCCGAGCGCCGACGGCGTCGGGGCCGTCCGCGCGGATCACCGATCGCCCGCTGGTCTCGAGCTCGGACCGGCGAACCTCGAGCTCATCGCAGAGGTGGAACCGGCTAGCCGCATCTCGCTGCGTCGCGAGTAGGTATCGTCGCTCTCGGCCCCCGCTCCGCGTGTCCGTCTGAATGTCATGAAGAAGGGCCCCCATGGTGAAACTGGGTTCTCGACGGAACCACACCAGGAGGGCCCGGAGATGTTGTACGCCGGATTGGACCTGTCGCGCCAGAGGTTCGATGTGCACGTGCTCGACGAGGAGGGGAGGACGATCGAGGTGACCGCGGTCCGCCCCGATGCCGACGCCCTGCGAGAAGCGCCGCTCGGACCATCAAGACGTGATCCACCTCCTTGCTCCGATCCGCCCGGCGGGGCGTCTCTGCAGTGGCGTACGCCGACAGCGCTGGCCTGCCGAGACCGGGCCGCCGAGTACCCGCGAAGCATTGACAGGTCCGAGGCTTCCGTCTAGTATTCACAGCAATCAGAGCCCTGACGGTTGTTATGCCCATCAGGAAATCACATCCAGGGGACTCCCCAGCGGGAGTCCCCTGAAATGTGTCTGTCGCTGGATTCAGCTCGGAGGAGGCGCCAGTGCGAGCCGCGGTCTTCATCGACGGAAGCAACTTCTACCACGCTGCTCGCGAGAGCCTCGGTCGCACTGACATCGACATCGGCCGGTTCGCGCAATGGTTGATCGGGCCGCAGCGCGACCACGTGCGGACCTACTACTACAACTGCCCGCTGCCCCCTGATGCCCTGCAGGAGCAGCGCGACCAACAGACCCGCTTCTTCGGTGCGCTGGCGCGCGCGCCATACCTCGAGGTCCGTCTGGGCAAGCTCGCTCCCAAGGACGCCCACTGCCCAAAGTGCGGCGAGACGACCAAGCGGTACGTAGAGAAGGGCGTCGACATGCGCATTGGCGTCGACATGCTGTCCCTTGCCTCCAAGAACCTCATCGACGTCGCGGTGCTGGTGAGCGGCGATGGCGATCTTGCCGAGGCGGTCAAGGCAGTCAAGGAACTCGGGAAGCATGTCGAGCTCGGGGCTCTGCCGGCGGGACGCTCGTGGGAGCTCGTGCAGGCGGCCGATCTCGTGCGTGACATTCGCCCCGACGAGATGAGGCAGTTCTACCTTCGGCCTTGAGGCCAGATCGCCGATTACGCGTGCTCGCCACCTCGCCGGGTGCGACGAGGGGCTCGTCTCCGCAGTCTTCTCGGGCCACGGCGAAGCACGTAGGCGCGACGGGATGGTGCTTCAGGCCCCACAGGCGTAGCACCCCGAGCGAATAGACCACGCCAGCCACCCCGCAGACGATTTGCGGGTGAAGCTGTGCACGGTCTGCGGCGTCCTGACGAGCCGCCCCGGCAGTCGCTGCACGATGCACGCGCGCCAGTCCAACCGGAGCCGGCACAACGACCTGTACAGCACCCGCGCCTGGCAGCGGCTCAGCGCCCGCGTGCTGCGGGCCTGGCGGGGCGAGCACGGCGACTGGTGCCCGGGCTACCAGCGCCCCGCCCACCGGGCGTCGGACCTGAACGTCGACCACGTCGTCGCGTTGGCCGCTGGCGGTGCACCACTCGACGTCGCCAACACGACGGTGCTGTGCCGCTCGTGCAACTCGACGAAGGGCGCGTCGACAGGGGGCGGGGTAGCCCATACGGCGACGCAGATCCCCGCTGACCGCGCCTCCCGAATGTGCGCACGCGGCCGAGTTTCGTTCGAATTATCCCGGGTTCTGACCCGAAATGACCCTGGGCGATCGGCCGCGATCAGGCAGCGGCCACCGACGGGAGACCGGGAGCTGGTGGAACGGCGGGTTCGCCGAGGGACGTCAGAGTGACCTGCTGGCCGAGCCGCTCGAGCTGACGGACGAGGCGACGGATGTGGGCGTCGGCCGCGTGGCGCCGGAGCAGGAACTCGGCGCCGAGCTCCGCATAGGGCTGGCGCCGGTCGAGGACGTGGTAGGCGATGACGAGCAGGGAGTGGGCGACCGCGAGGGCCGCCCGGCCGGCACCCCGCCGGCCGGCGAGGCGGGCGTTCCGGGCGGCGAGGGAGGGTCGCTCTGGCCGCGCTGCGGCCTGGGCCGTCGGCCGGCGGCTGCGGTCGGGTGGCTCCGGTCCCCGCCGCGCCCCCGTGAACGGCCGGCCGCGCCAGCGCCGCGACCACGCTCGGAGCTGTGACAGGTTCCACCTCCTCGGCCGGCTTGCTCTGCGCTTTCGGTACCTGTTCATCGCCGCGTGGGTCGCGGCGTCGGCCGCCGCCGTGCTCCTTGCGCCGTCGCTCTCCGTGTACGGGACGGCGAACGAATCGAGCTTCCTGCCCGCGGATGCGGCCTCGATGGTCGCACGGCGCGTGGCCGCGAAGGCGTTCCCCGCCGACACCTCGGCCGGCCAGGCGACCGTCGTGGCGACCCGGGCGGGGGGCCTCACCGACGCCGACCGTGCGTACCTCACGGATCTCGACCGCTGGCTCCTCGACGCCGGCGCCCCCGAGGCCGTGCGCCGGGTCGTCACCGGCGTCCTGTCGCCCGAGGCGCGGCCCGAGCTCGCGGCGATGTACCGCAGCTCGGACGGGGTGCTCGAGCTCCGCCAGGTGCAGCTCTCGGTCGCGCCCTTCCAGGGCACCGCGAACGCCGTCGTCTACGCCATCCGCGCGCGGGTGGCGGAGACTGCGCCGGCGGGCCTGACCGTCCGCGTCACCGGACCTGCGGGGATCGGTCGTGACTACCTCGCCGCGGTCGCGGAGGGCACCGACCGGACGACGATCGCGACGATCGTCCTCGTCGTCGTGATCCTCCTGCTCATCTACCGCTCCCCGGTCGCCGCGCTCGTCCCGCTGCTCACGATCGGCGCCGCCTACGTCGTCTCGCTCGGGCTCCTCGGCGCGCTCGCCGCGGCCGGCTGGCGCGTGCCGTCGCTCATCCGGTCGTTCGGCGTCGTCCTCGTCTTCGGGGTCGGAACGGACTACACGATCTTCCTCATCTCGCGTTTTCGCGAGGAGCTCGGGCGGAACGGCTGGCGGGAGGCCGGTGCGCTCACCGTCGGCC
>CAYMBB010000035.1:12209-13817 GCA_964388515.1 uncultured Anaerolineaceae bacterium | reverse complement strand
GCCCAGGGGGGCGCCGAACTGCCCGTACGTGTTGCAGTCGACGCACGGGCTCGGGGTCCGGCCATCGGGATACGCGTCGAGGAAGGGCCGGATGACGCCGGCGTCGAACTCGCGCTCGAGGTTCATGACGTAGAACGGGATGCCGAGCTGGCCGGCCACCCGTCGCGCGTCGTCGGCGGCGTCGAGCGAGCAGCAGCTCCGGCGGAACTCGGAGTAGCTGTCGGCGACGTCGTGGAGGCGCATCCAGATCCCGACCACCTCCTCGCCCTGAGCGTGGAGGAGCGCCGCGGCGACCGAGGAGTCGACGCCGCCAGACATCGCGACCAGGACGCGGGCCATCGGGTTACGGAGCGGCGGTTCCGGCGGCGAGGGCCGGGCCTGCCTGGCGCGCGGCGACGATCGCGCGCGGCACCGCCTGGCAGGCCAGGTCGATCTCGGTCTCGGTCGTCGTCCGCCCGAGCGAGAGCCGGAGCGCGCCGCGCGCCTCTTCGTCCGGGTAGCCCATCGCCGAGAGGACGTGCGAGACCTCGGTCGAGCCGCTCGTGCACGCGGACCCGACCGAGCAGGCGATCTCGTCGTTCAGGTCGAGGCTGAGGGCCACCTCGGCCCCGTCGACGTCGCGGGCGATGACCGACAGGAGATGCGGCAGGCGGTTCCTGGGGTGACCGGTGAGCTCCAGGCCATCGACCGCCAGGAGGGCGCTCGCGAGGCGGTCGCGCAGGCGGCGCAGCCGGCCCGTCGTCTCCCGGCGCTCCTGGCAGGCGAACTCGTAGGCCGCCGCCAGCCCGACCGCGCCGGCGACGTTCTCCGTGCCGCCCCGCCGGTGCCGCTCCTGGCTGCCGCCGTGCTGCTGGGCGAGGATGTGGGTGCCGTGGCGAACATAGAGGACGCCGACCCCTTTCGGTCCCTCGAACTTGTGGCCCGAGATCGAGAGGAGATCGACGCCGAGGGTGGCAACGTCGAGGTCGAGGTACGCCGCGGCCTGGACCGCGTCGCTGTGGAGGAGGACGCCCCGATGGCGACGGACCCGCTGGGCGATCTCGGCGATCGGCTCGATCGTGCCGACCTCGTTGTTGGCGAGCATGACGCTGACCAGGATCGTCCGGTCCGTGATCGCCGCCTCGACCTCGTCCGGATCGACCCGGCCGTAGCGGTCGACCGGCAGCTCGACGATCTCGAAGCCGAACTTCTCGAGGTACCTGAGCGTATGGCCGACGGCGTGGTGCTCGACGGCGGTCGTGATGATCCGGTGGCCGCGGGCCTTGCCTGCCCAGGCGGCGCCCTTCAGGGCGAGGTTGTTCGCCTCGGTCCCGCCCGAGGTGAAGACGATCTCGCGGGCCTGAGCGCCGAGCCGGTGTGCGACCCGTTCGCGGGCCTCGTCGAGCCCGGCCCGGGCACGCTGGCCGAAGCGGTGGGCAGACGAGGGGTTGCCGAAGTGCTCGGTGAGGTACGGCAGCATCGCCTCCAGCGCCTCGGGGCGGAGCGGGGTCGTGGCGGCGTGGTCGAGGTAGATCGCCATGGCCGCGATTGTACGTCGGCCTGGCCAGGGGCCGGTCAGGCACGGGTACCGCGGTGACGACTGCCCGACCCGCGCCAGCGTCCATGGAG
>CAYMBB010000035.1:2460-12109 GCA_964388515.1 uncultured Anaerolineaceae bacterium | reverse complement strand
GGACTGGAACCGCAATGACGTCAACCGCGACGAACAGGCCGACAAGGACAAGATCGAGGCGCACCAACGTGCGCACAGCATCGTATTGCCACCCAGGCGAGCCCTTCGCCGCGCTTGCACCGTAGCGCCAGCCAAGCGCCGGCGCGATTCCGATACCGCCCACGGAGGCCAGAAGGACGCCGGTGGCGGCGGTGATCGACTGGAGGACGAGCACAGCGGACACGAATACCAGGGCCAAATCGAGCGCGAGAGCGAATGCCGCCCCACGTAGACGCGGGTCGTTGAGCGGCGTCGAAGAACGGATCATCACCATTCAGCCTTGGCGCAGGTCCTCCTCGCGGCCGCGCTCGCGGCGCCGGTCGTGCTGCGAGAGGAGTCGCTTGCGGAGCCGGATCGAGGCCGGGGTCACCTCGACAAGCTCGTCGCCGGCGATGAACTCGATCGCCGATTCGAGCGTCATCGGGCGGGGCGGGGTGAGCCGGAGCGCCTCGTCGTGGGCGTGGGTCCGGATGTTCGTCAGCTTCTTCTCCTTGGTCGGGTTGACGTCCATGTCGCCGGAGCGGCTGTTCTCGCCCACGATCATCCCCTCGTAGACCTCGACTCCGGCACCGATGAACAGCTCGGCCCGCTCCTGGAGGTTGAACAGGGCGTACGCGTTGGAGGTCCCGGCCCGGTCGCTGACGAGCACGCCGTTCGTGCGGTGGGTTACCTCGCCGGCCCACGGTCCGTAGCCCTCGCCGATCTGGTGCAGGAGCGCCGTCCCGCGGGTGTCGGTCAGGAGCTGGCCGCGGTAGCCGATCAGGCCCCGGACCGGGATGATGAACTCCATCCGGACCCGGCCGTCGGCGTCGGTCGACATCTGCTCGAGGCGGGCCTTGCGGGCCGCGAGCGCCTGCTGGACCTCGCCGATGTAGTCGGGCGGGATGTCGACCGTGATCCGCTCGTACGGCTCCTCGATCGTACCGTCGACCTCGCGCAGGATCACCTCGGGACGCGAGACGGTCAGCTCGAACCCCTCGCGCCGCATCTGCTCGATCAGGATCGCGAGCTGGAGCTCGCCCCGGCCCCGGACTTCGAACGTGTCGCCCGAGTCGGTCGGATGGACCTCGATCGAGACGTTGCCCAGGACCTCGCGCTCGAGCCGGGCCCGGATCTGGCGACTGGTCACGTACTTTCCCTCGCGGCCGGCCAGGGGCGAGGTGTTCACTCCGAACGTCATCCGCAGGGTGGGGGCGTCGACGTCGAGGCGCGGCAACGGGCGTGGGACGGCCGGGTCGGTGAGCGTGTCGCCGATCGTCACCTCGGGCAGCCCGGCAACCGAGACGATGTCGCCCGGGCCGGCCTCCTCGATCTCCACCCGCTCGATCCCGTGCGCGGTCTGGAGACTCGTGACCGTCCCGGCAAGGGTCACGGTGCGGCCCGGCTCGACGGCGCCGGCGGTGTCGTCGGGCTCGTCGCGGACAACGACGATCCGCTGGCCGAGCCGGATCGTCCCGTTCCAGATCCGTCCGACCGCCATCCGGCCGACGTAGTCGTTCGCGGCCAGGTTCGTCACGAGCAGCTGGAGCGGGTGGCCCGGCACGTGGCGGGGCGGCGGGGTGACCGCGATCAGGGTGTCGAGCAGCGGCCGAAGGTCCGCGCTCGGGACCGCGAGATCGCGCGTGGCGGTGCCCGCCTTGGCGTTCGTGTACAGGACCGGGAACTCGATCTGGTGCTCGTCGGCACCGAGGTCGATGAACAGCTCGTAGACCGCGTCGAGCACCTCGGCGGGCCGGGCGTCGCCGCGATCGATCTTGTTGAGTGCCACGACGACCGGCAACCGGCGGGCCATCGCCTTGTGCAGCACATAGCGGGTCTGGGGCAGCGGACCCTCGGCGGCGTCGACCAGGAGGAGGACCGAGTCGACCATCAGGAGCGAGCGTTCGACCTCGCCCCCGAAGTCGGCGTGGCCGGGGGTGTCGACGATGTTCAGCCGGATCCCGCCGTAGTCGACCGTCGTCTGCTTGGCCAGGATCGTGATCCCCTTCTCGCGCTCGAGGTCCATCGAGTCCATCACCCGGTCGACGAGCGCCTGGTTGGCCCGGAAGGCGCCGGTCTGGCGGAGCATCGCGTCGACGAGGGTCGTCTTGCCGTGGTCGACGTGGGCCACGATGGCGACGTTGCGCAGGTCCTCACGGACCGCGAACGGCGCGGGGTGGACAGCCGTCGGCCCGGACGCGGGCGGCGCCGAGGGCAACAGGGGGTGCGGCGCACCGGCGGCCGGCGCGGCGGCTGCGGAGGGCAGGCTGGAACGGGTCTGGGTCGTCATCGGCCGGTTCATCCTCCCACATCGGACGGTGATCCGCCCGTGGCGAGCCTGCTAGGATCGAATCGTGACCGTTGCCGCCGTCATCCTGGCCGCCCCGCCCGAGTCGCCTCTCGGCGACGCGGATGGCGTGCCCCGCGTCCGGCGGATCGCCGACGCGGCCTGGGCCGGAGGCGCGATCCCGATCATCGTCGTCGCGGCCGACCCGGATGGCGCCATCTCGACCGCGCTGGCCGGGGCGCAGCCAGGCCTGGCTGGCGGCCACGCCGCGCTCGCCCGACCCGTGCCCGCGGACGCCGGGCCGGCCGGCCAGCTCGGGCGCGGCATCGCGGCCGCCCTCTCGCTCGTCCGCGACACCGATGCCGTCCTCGTCTGGCCGGCAAGCTTCCCGTGGGTCGGCCCCGAGACGGTCACCTCGCTCCTGGAGGCGCACGGCGTGACGCCCGGCGCGCTCCTCCGTCCCACGTACCGCGGTACGGCGGGCTGGCCGGCGCTCGTCCCGCTGGCGCATCTCGAGCTTCTCCGCTCGCTCGGCGCCGAGCGCACCGCTGACGAGGTCGTCGGTGCCCTGATCGCCGCCGACAGCCCGTACCGGACGCTCGACCTCGGAGATCCGGGGACGGTGATCGGCGGCGACACGGCGCGCCGGGCGCTGCCCGCCTACGACGGCCCGCGGGAGCCGACGGCCGGGCACGTCCACGAATGGGGCGCCGCCGTCGCCGACCGGCCGGACGAGCCGCCGGAGCCACCGGTCGTCGTCGGCTGACGACGCCGTCCGGTATCCCCCGTACGGCCGGGGGCAGGCTCAGCCAGGCCAGGGTCAGCCGGGCGCAGGGTCAGCCGGCCGCCTCGTCGACGAACCCGCTGCCGGCCGGCGCAACGAGCGCCGCTCCCCGCCGGCCGAGGTTCGCCACGAGCAGGCCGCCGATGACCAGGCCGACGCCTGCCAGCTGGAACGCCGAGGGCGCCTCGCCCAGGAGGAGCGCCGCCAGCCCCACGGTCGCCACCGGCTGGGCCATCAGGATCACCGAGGTCAGGACGGCCGGCAGGCGCGGCAGCGAGAGCGAGATGAGCAGGTAGCCCGCGACCTGGGAGGTGAGGGCGAGCAGGAGCAGCCAGCCGTGAGCCGGCCAGCTCGGGACCGGGTCGAGCTCGCCGAGCGCCGTCCCCGCCACGGCCGCCACGAGCGCGGTCGAGGCGGTGGCCAGGAAGAGGGTGGAGGCCGGCCGGCGGACGTCGCGGTTGCCGTGGCGGGTGACGATCAGGTAGCCCGCGTAGCTGAGCGCGGTCAGCAGACCGAGCACGACCCCCAGCGGCGGGTTCGCCCCGTACGCCCCCGACCCGACCGCCCCCGAGATCAGGACGAGCCCGACGAGCATCACCGGCAGGGCGAGCGCCACAGCCCGCGACGGTCGCTCGCCGAACAGGACCCAGGCGACGAGGGCGACGATCACGACCTGCATGTTGCCGAGCACGGTCGCCAGCCCCGCCCCGACCGCCCCGATGGCGTGGTGCCAGAAGGTGAGGTCGGCGGCGAAGAAGAGACCGGCCACGACTGCCAGCCTCGCCTCGGAGCGGTTCAGCCCACCGTGCCGGCGCCGCTCCGCGAGCGCGAGCAGGCCGAGGAACGGGAGGGCATAGAGCGTCCGGAAGACCGTCCCGGTGGAGGGCGAGACGAGCGCGAACCGGAAGAAGATCCCCGAGAAGGCGATGCACAGGGCACCGAGCAGAGCGGCGATCCGCGGTCGGCGGGCGATCGCCTCGAGCGGGCCCACCCGCTCAGCCGGCAGCCGGCTTGTCGACCCCGACGAAGCGGAGCCCGAGCTCGGCCAGCTGCGCCGGATCGGGAACCGACGGCGCGTCGAGCATCAGGTCGGTTCCCGACTGGGTCTTCGGGAAGGCCATCACCTCGCGGATGTTCGTCTGGTGGGCGAAGAGGGCCGCCCAGCGGTCGATCCCCAGGGCGATCCCGCCGTGCGGCGGGGCGCCGTAGTCGAACGCCTCGAGGATGCCGCCGAACTTGTCGTGCATCGCCTCGAGCGAATGGCCCTGGAGCGCGAAGCTGCGCTCGAGCAGGTCGCGCCGGTGGATCCGCACCGAGCCGCCGCCGAGCTCCCAGCCGTTGAGCGCGACGTCGTACTGCTGGGCGCGGGCGCGGCCGGCCGGGTCGCCCGGGTCCGGGCGGTACGGGTCGCCGCTCGTCGTCGCGAGCAGCTCGAGGTCCTCGGGCAGCGGGGCGCTGAACGGGTTGTGGGTCGCGTCCCAGCGCCGGTTCTCCTCGTCCCACTGGTACATCGGGAAGCGGTGGACCCAGCAGTAGGCGAGAACGTCCGGGTCCGCCAGGCCGAGCCGGCCCCCGAGCTCGACCCGCAGCCGCCCGAGTACGTCCGCGGTCGTCTCGTGGCGGTCGGCGACGATCAGGAGCAGGTCGCCGGCCGCCGCGCCGGCGAGGTCGACCACGGCGCGAGCGCGCTCCTCGCCGAGGAACTTGACGATCGGGCCGTGGACCGAACCGTCGGCCAGCGCCGACAGGTGGGCGAGGCCTCTCGCGCCGTGGCGCCGGGCAAGCTCGGTCAGCTCGTCGATCTGCGATCGGCTCGCCCCGCCCATCCCCGGCACGACGATCCCCTTCACCCGGCCACCCGCGGCGAGGGCGTCGTCGAAGACCCGGAAGCCCGAAGCCGGCGCCCCGTCCGGGCCGCGCAGGGCCGGGGCGAGGTCGACCAGCTCCATCCCGAACCGGACGTCCGGCTTGTCCGAGCCGAACCGCTCGAGCGCCTCCTCGAAGGTGAAGCGCGGGAACGGGACCTGCTGCAGCGGTCGCTCGGGCACGACCGCGCGCGAGACCTCGACGATCATCCATTCGACGAAGTCCATGACCGTCTCCTCGCCCACGAAGCTCATCTCCAGGTCGAGCTGGGTGAACTCGGGCTGGCGATCGCCCCGCAGATCCTCGTCGCGGAAGCAGCGCGCGATCTGGAAGTAGCGGTCCATCCCGGCGACCATCAGGAGCTGCTTGAGCTGCTGGGGGCTCTGGGGCAGGGCGTAGACGGTACCGGGCTGGAGCCGGCTGGGGACGATGAAGTCGCGCGCCCCCTCGGGCGTCGACTTGATCAGGATCGGCGTCTCCACTTCGACGAACCCCGCCCGGTGGTGGGCGTCACGAATCGCCGCCACCAGCCGCGAGCGGAGGAGGAGCCGCTCCTTCATCGGCTCGCGCCGGATGTCGAGGTAGCGGTAGCGCAGGCGGAGCGCCTCGTCGACCGGGGCGTCCGGCTCGTTGATGTAGAACGGCGGCGTCTTCGCCTCGGCCAGGATCTCCACCTCGCGGGCCCGGAGCTCGATCGCCCCGGTCGCGAGCTTCGGGTTTTCCGTGCCGGGCAGGCGGCGGCTGACCCCGCCGGCGACGCTCAGGACGAACTCGTTCCGCACCCGGCTGGCGGTCGCATGCGCCTCGGGCGCCTCGGTCGCATCGATGACGACCTGGGTGATCCCGTGGCGGTCGCGCAGGTCGAGGAAGATCAGCTGGCCGTGGTCGCGGCGGCGGTGGACCCAGCCGGCGAGCCGGGCTTCCTGGCCGGCGTCGGCGGCCCGCAGCTGGCCGCAGGTGTGAGAGCGATACGGGGTCGAGAGCTCGGTCATGGCCCGGGTATCGTAGACGAACCGCTCCCCCGGGGCCGGACGGCAGGCCTCAGTCGGACCGGCTCGCCACCTTCCGGCGAAGGAGGCTGGCCAGGTCCGCCAGGGCGACCGTCCGCTGGGACGCGGCGTGGAGGTCACGCAGCTGGACCTCGCCGGCCGCGAGCTCGTCACCAAGGATGACCGCGAACCGGGCACCTTCCTTGACGGCCGCTTCGAGCTGACGGCCGAGCTTGCGCCGGCCCAGCTCGGCCCGGACCGGGAGGCCGGCCGTGCGCAGCTCCGTGGCCACCCGCAGCCGCTCGGCCGTGGCGACGGGGTCGGCGCCGCAGACGATCGCGATCGGCCGCGGCTCGGGGACCGGCGGCCGGCCAGTCTCCTCCAGGGCGAGGATGACCCGGTCGAGGCCGAGGGCGAAGCCGATCCCCGGTGTCGGTCGCCCGCCGAGCAGCTCGACCAGCCCGTCGTAGCGCCCGCCGCCGCCGAGCGCCTGCTGCTGGCCCTCGGCGCCGCGCCGGTAGAACTCGAACGCGGTCCGGGTGTAGTAGTCGAGTCCCCGGACGAGCGCCGGCTCGATCCGGTAGGCGATCCCGAGCGCGTCGAGGTGGGCCCGCACGGCCGCAAAGTGCTCGGCGCACGGGCCGCACAGCCGATCGGTGATCTTCGGCGCATCGAGATTGATGTTGCCCATCGCCGGTTCCTTCGAGTCGAGCAGCCGGAGCGGGTTCGTCTCGAGCCGCCGGCGCTCGAGCTCGGGCAGCTCGTCGGCGAACGAGCGGTAGTAGGCGGTCAGCTCGGCGACGTAGGCCGGCCGGCAGGCGGGATCACCGATCGAGTTGAGCAGGACGTCCACGTCGGGCAGGCCGGCGTCGCGGTAGAAGCGCAGGCCGAGCTCCACGAGCTCCGCGTCGACTGCCGGGCCGGGGTCGCCGATCGCCTCGACGTCCCACTGCCAGAACTGCCGGTAGCGCCCGGCCTGCGGGCGATCGTAGCGGAACATCGGCCCGGTCAGGGTCAGCTTGACGGGCTGGGGCCAGGTCTGCATCCCGTGCTGGACGAACGCCCGCACGATCCCGGCCGTCGCCTCCGGCCGGAGCGCCCACGTCTCGCGGTCCTCCGCCCGCGGCGCGAGCCGGAAGAGCTCCTTCTCCACGATGTCGGTCGTCTCCCCCACCCCGCGCTCGAAGACGTCGCCCTGCTCGAAGAGCGGGGTCTCGATCTCGCGGTAGCCGTAGCGGGCGGCGAGATCGGCGGCGAGCCGCTCGAGGCGGGCCCAGGCGGGGCGTTCGGCGGGCAGGAGGTCGCGGGTGCCCCGCGGGGCGCGGAAGGACGACATGGCCGCAAGTCTAGCGGGCCGCGCTCACCGGCCGCTCGTGGCGTCAGCTGAGGTCGCGCTGGACGGTCAGGACGTCCTTGAGCTGCTCGATCCGGCTCATCACCCGGGCCAGCTGCGAGACGGAGGCAACCTGGAGGGTGGCGGTCACGGTCGTCGTGTGGTCGGCGGCGACCTTCACCTGAGCGGCGAGGATGTTCACCTTGTTCTCGGCCACGACCTGGGTGATGTCGCTCAGCAGGCCGGTCCGGTCGTAGGCCTCGACCCTGATCGCGATCGGGTACGTCTGGGCCGGGGCGGCCTCCCACTCCACCTCGATCAGGCGCGACACCTCGCGCTCGTTGAGCACGGTCGGGCATGAGCGCAGGTGGACGGTGACGCCCTTGCCGCGGGTGATGAAGCCGACGATCGGGTCGCCGGGGATCGGATGGCAGCACTTGCCGAAGCGGACGAGCAGGTCGCCGACCCCCTTGACCCGGACGCCCCCCGTCCGGGCGCCGCTGGCGGGCGGTGCGACGGCGGGCAGGGCGAGCTCGGAATCGTCGACCACTCCGAGCCGGGTGACGACCTGCTGGGCGCCCAGGGCGCCGTAGCCGATGGCGGCGTAGAAGTCGTCGACCGAGTCGTAGTTGTAGCTCTTCGCGATCTCGGCGATCCGCTCCAGCCCGACCGCCTGGATCGAGGTCCGGGCGAGCCGGCGCAGCTCGCGTTCGAGCGACTCGCGGCCGTGGGCGATGTTCTCGTCACGGTCCTTGCGCTTGAACCACTGGCGGATCTTCTCGCGGGCGTGGCTGGTACGGACCAGGTTCAGCCAGTCCCGGGACGGGCCGTGCTCGCCCTTGGTGGTCACGATCTCGACGATGTCGCCGTTCTTGAGGCGGTAGTCGAGCGGCACGAGCCGGTTGTTCACCTTGGCTCCGATGCACCGGTGGCCGATGTCGGTGTGGATCCGGTAGGCGAAGTCGAGCGGCGTGGCACCCGCGGGGAGGTCCTTCACGTCGCCCTTGGGGGTGAAGACGAAGACCTGGTCCTGGAAGATGTCGAGCTTGATCCCCTCGACGAACTCGGTCGCGTCGGAGACCTCGCGCTGCCAGTCCATGAGCTGGCGCAGCCAGGCCAGCTTGGCGTCGTAGTCGCGGTCCGACTTCGAGCCTTCCTTGTAGCGCCAGTGGGCGGCGATCCCGACCTCGGAGACCTGGTGCATGGCGTGGGTCCGGATCTGGATCTCGAGCGGCTTGCCGTCGAGCGCGATGACCGCGGTGTGGAGGCTCTGGTAGAGGTTGTTCTTGGGGACCGCGATGTAGTCGTCGAACTGGCCCGGGATCGGGCGCCAGAGCGAATGGACGACCCCGAGTGCGGCGTAGCAGTCGCGCACCTCGTCGACCAGGATGCGGATCGCGTAGACGTCGTAGATCTCGCCGAACTCGGCGCCCTTGCGCTGCATCTTCTTCCAGATGCTGTACAGGTGCTTCGGGCGGCCCGACAGCTCGGCTCGGATCCCCTGGCGCTCGAGCTCGGGCCGGAGGACCTCGATCGCCCGCTCGATGTACGACTCGCGCCCGGCCCGCCGGGTGTCGAGCAGGCGGGCCAGTTCGCGGAAGCGCTCGGGCTCGAGGGCCTTGAAGGCGAGGTCCTCGAGCTCCCACTTCATCTGCCAGATCCCCAGCCGCTCGGCCAGCGGCGCGTAGATCTCCATCGTCTGGCGGGCGATCCGCTGCTGCTTGTCGAGCGGCAGGGCCGACAGGGTGCGCATGTTGTGGAGCCGGTCGGCGAGCTTGATCAGGACGACCCGGATGTCCTCGGCCATGGCCAGGAACATCTTCCGGATGTTCTCCGCCTGCTGCTGCTCGTGGCTGTGGGTGCTGAACTTCGAGAGCTTGGTCACCCCGTCGACGAGCTGGGCGATCTCGGCCCCGAACCGCTCCTCGATGTCCGCCAGGCGGTATTCGGTATCCTCGGGCACGTCGTGCAGGAGCGCGGCGGCGACCGCGACCGGGTCGATCCCGAGCTCGGCCAGGATGCGCGCCGAGGCGATCGGGTGGGTGACGTACGGCTCGCCCGAGGCCCGCGCCTGGTCGGCGTGCGCCTCGACGGCGAGATCGAAGGCGCGCTCGACGACGCTCAGGTCGGCCGATGGATGGTGGGTGCGAACCTCGTCGAGCACCTGTCGACGGAGCGTGGCGAGCGAGGCCCCGTCACGAGCGGAGGCGGGTCGGCTGAGCGGACGTCGAGACCGGCGCTGAGGAGTCTGGAGATCGGTACCTGGCTGCGGGACGGACATCGTGGCCCAAGGATACCAGCGCCTCAGCGCACCCCTGTGAACGGGCCGAAGCAGGAGCACGGCGCCGGTGGACGGCGCACCGGCCGCCGTC
>CAYMBB010000035.1:0-2360 GCA_964388515.1 uncultured Anaerolineaceae bacterium | reverse complement strand
CGCCTCGAGCGCGGCCGCCCGTTCGTCCCATGGCCGGTGCCCGTCGGCGTAGATGATCGAGCGCTCGTGGCCCTTGCCGGCGAGCAGGACGACGTCCCCCGGGCGAGCCTGGCCGAAGGCCGCGGCGATCGCCGCGGCGCGGTCCGGAACGAGCAGGAGGTCGCGGCCGCGGCGCTTGCCGGCCGCCTCGGCTCCCTGGGCGATCTCCTCGAGGATCGCCTGCGGTTCCTCGCCCCGGGGGTCCTCGTCGGCGAGCACGACCAGTCGGCAGCGGCGGCCGGCGATCCGGCCCATCATCGGGCGCTTCGCCCGATCCCGCTCGCCGGCCGAACCGAAGACCGCGATCAGCCCGCCACCGCGCGCGGCGGCGACCGGAGCGAGGATCTCGAGCACCTTGTCCAGGGCGGCCGGGCTGTGGGCATAGTCGATGACGACCCCGAACGGCTGGCCGGCGTCGACCCGCTCCATCCGACCGGGTACCGCCACGACCGACTCGAGCCCAGTTCGAACCGCCTCCGGATCGAGCCCGAGAACCTCCCCCAGGGCGACCACGGCGAGCGCGTTGTGGACGTTGAACCGCCCGCCGAGCCGGAGCTCGAGCCGGCCCCGCCAGGCCGGCCCCACGACGTCGATCGCCAGGCTGTGCAGCCCCTCCGCCACCCCCACCGCGCGGACCTCGGCGCCGGGTGCCGTGCCATACGTGATCAGCCGGGCCCCGGCTTCCCGGGTGACGCGTTCGAAGAGCGCAGCCGAGGGGTCGTCGTGGTTCACGATCCCGGCCCGCGGCCACGGCTTGGCGGGCCGCCGGGCGGCGAGCCGCTCGAACAGCGACAGCTTGGCCGTCCGGTACGCCTCGAACGTGCCGTGCAGCTCGAGGTGCTCGTGGCTGAGGTTGGTCAGGATCGCGACGTCATAGGCGATCTCGTCGACCCGGTGGAGCGCCAGTCCGTGCGAGGTCGTCTCGACAACCGCCGCCCGGTCGCCGGCGGCGACCATCGCTCGGAGGATCGCCTGGAGCTCCGGCGCCTGGGGCGTCGTCACGTGCTCCGGGTTCGCCTCGCGCTGCCGGCCGATCTTCGTCTCGACCGTGCCCACCAGCCCAGCCGGGACACCCGCCGCCTCGAGCGCCGCGACGGCCAGGAAGGAAGTCGTCGTCTTGCCGTCGGTGCCGGTGATCCCGACCACCCCGAGCTCGTGGCTCGGGTCGCCGTACCACCAGGCGGCAGCTGTGGCGAGGGCCCGCCGGCTGTCGGCCACGATCAGCTCGTCGAGCCCGGCGCAGCCAACCGGGCGCTCGACGATCGCCACCCGGGCGCCCGCACCGGCCGCCGCGGCAAGGAACTCGTGGCCGTCGGCGTGCTCACCCGCGATCGCCACGAACAGGCCGCCGGCCACGACCCTGCGCGAGTCGTAGGCCAGGCCCGCGATCGCCAGTCGGGCGAGCGCGGCCGGATCAGCCGGCGCACCGTCCAGCCGGGCCCCGGTCAGCAGGCCGTTCGCGCCGAGGCGCTCGATCAGCTCGCCGAGGCGCCGCGGCCGGGCGGGCTCGGCGGCCCGGATCAGGTCGCTGATCATCCGCCCGCTCCTCCGTCCGCTCCTCCGCCGTCCCCGCCCCCGAACCCCGCCGCGCTGACTCGCCCGCCCAGGCCGTGCCGGCGCCGGGCGATTCGCACCCGGAGCGCCTGGCCGACCTCGTAGGCGCCGCGGCCGAGCGGATCGAGGACGAGGTCCCAGGCCCCGATGTAGTGGACCTCCCGACCGCCGAAACCGCTCTTGAAGTGGGCGATCCCGGGGTGGGCAAGACCCCACAGGTCGTAGCTCGTCGCGCCCTGTTCGCGCGAGCTCCGGATCGCCTCCCACTTCAGGAGGTAGTTCGCCCGGCTCTCGGCGCCGGCCGCGGTCATCCCCCCGTACGGCTCGACGACCCGCGGCCCGCAGCGGACGAGAAAGAGGGTCGCCTGGGGCACGCCGTCGGCGTCCTCGGCGAACAGGAGTCGTGCCGCCCCGACGGGACGGAAGGCCGCCCACACGTCGCGATAGGCCTGCTCCGTACGGATCAGGAATCCGGCTCGGATCGCGGTCTCCCGGTAGATCCGGTAGAAGTCACCGAGCCGGTCGCCCTCGGCCTCGACGATCCGGACCCCGGCGCTCCGCGCCCGGTTGACGTACTGGCGCCACTTCTTGCGCAGGTCGGCCCAGAGCGCCGCTTCGTCCGCCCGCAGATCGATCAGCCGGGTCGTCACCGGCTGGACCGCCGGCCCCTCGCGCCAGCCCGCCCGGCGGAGCGCGGCGCGGAGCTCACCGCCCGGATCGAGCGGACCGTCGCGTTCGATCTCGGGATCGATCCGGAGGGTCGCGAT
>CAYMBB010000034.1:0-13889 GCA_964388515.1 uncultured Anaerolineaceae bacterium | reverse complement strand
CGCCGCGGCCCGGAACGCGCCGCAATCAGAAGCCAATCAGAAGCTGATCACCTTGTCGGCCCACAGCGTCCAGTCGGTCAGCTCGGCGATCGAGGAGCGATGGACACCCTCGATCAGCGCCTCATCGGTCAGGCCTCGGGCGTCCATGCACGTCCCGCAGGCGCCGACCGACACGCCGCGGCTCGCCACCCCCCGCAGCATCCGCTCGAGGTTGTAGAAGCCCTCCGGACAGGTCTGGCCGCGGCGGGCGCAACCGACGGCGTCGGCCATCAGGAACAGGCGCAGCTCTACCGCCGGCTGCTTCACCAGCCCGAGCGCGAGCCGGAGGCCGTTGTACGAGCGTTCCGTTCCATACGGCGGGTCGTTCAGGATCATCAGGATCTTCATCGCGTCCCCATACGGTGGTGCGGCGCACGCGGCGCCGGAGCGTCCGGACGGCCCCCTGCGGGTGGGCCGAAGGCACCGTCAATGGGCCGGTCCTGCCCGGCCGGATGGATCACAATCGGGAACTGAGCCCGAGTGCCCTCGCCCCGAGCTGCAGCCCCAGGCCGGCGAGACGACGCTCGAGCCCGACGCCGAGCCAGTACCGCTCGAACAGGACCTTGCCGAGGTGCCACGTGCGCCGCGGTCGACGCAGCGCCACGCTGGGATCGGGTTCGGCGAAGAACTGGCCGACCGCGAACGCCGCCTGCCCGGCCCCCAACTCGACCCAGCAGTAGCCGACGCCGTCGAACCGGGCCTCGCGACCTCGGCCGAAGCGGGCCGCGATCCGCTCGGCAACCACGAGCGCCTCGGCGTGGGCGAAGACGCCGGCCTTGGGCAAGAGCTTGCCGTTCGCGAGCTGGACGGCGGTGACGTCGCCAATAGCAAAGACGTTCTCGCGTCCGGTCTCGAGCGTCTCCCGGTCGACGGGGATCCAGCCGGCGGCGTTCGCCAGGCCGGACTCGCGGACGGCATCCGGGGCGCGATGTGGTGGCGTCGCCGCCAGGAGGTCCACCGCCGCGGAGGTATCGTCGGCGAAGAGGATCCGGTGGCCGTCCGGATCGTAGCCGCGGATCGGGCGGTCGGGATGGTAGCGGATGCCCCGCTGCTCGAGCAGGGCGACGACTGCCCGTCCCAGGACCGGTCCGGCGACCGGCATCGGGGCCGGCTCGGGCGTGTAGACGTCGATCTCGCTCCGTTCGCGGATGCCGCGTTCGCGAAGCGCCGCATCGACCAGGAAGGCCGCCTCGTAGGGAGCTGCCGGGCACTTGAACGGGAGCGCCGTCACCGTCACCGCCACGCGTCCGCCCTGGAAGCGCCGGAGGGCGTCGCGGAAGGACGAGGCGCCGGCGACGGTGAAGAAGTCATGGGCGGCGTCGCCGTAGCCCGGGCTCGCCTCGGGTGCCAGCTGCGCCCCGAGCGCGACGACGATCGCGTCGCCACCGAGCTCACCGGCATCGGTTACCACCCGACGCTGGTCGGGATCGATCTCGCGCACCGTCGCCTGGACGAGCTCGATCCCCGGCCCGAGGAGGTCGGCGATCGGTCGCGCCAGGCGGGCCGGCTGGCGCCGTCCGACCATCAGCCAGAGAAGCGACGGCGCGAAGAGCTGCTCGGGTCGGCTATCGACCACGACAACGCGATCCGCCCGATCGAGCCCACGGCGAAGGGCGTTGGCGGCAACGACCCCGCCGACCCCTCCGCCCAGGATGAGCACCGTGTTCATCGCCCGCTCCTGTTCCGGCCCGCGCTCCCCTGTTCACCCGCCGCGGGGCACCACGGTGGCACACGGCCCGTCGGATGGCAAGAGCCGATCGGCCGATCGGCGGGTTCTCGATCGGGCGCCTATGCTATTCAGGACGCGCGTCCGGTCGCGCGCCGAGCCGCCGGGTCGAGAGCTTCGGGCACCAGCCCCGCCCGCCGCAGCCGCCCGGCATCAGGAAAGAGGGATCGCAAGGATGACCCAGATCGCAGAACCGTCGGCCGCCGTCGCGTCCCCGACCGGCGGGGCCGTCGTCGGGCACTGGATCGGCGGACGGCTCGTCCCCGGCACCTCGGGCCGACGCGGCCCGGTCTACAACCCCGCCACCGGCCAGCTCGCCCGCGAGGTCGACTTCGCCTCCACGGCCGAGGTCGATGCCGCGGTCGCCGCGGCGAAGGCGGCCTTTCCGGCCTGGCGCGCCACCTCGCTCTCGAAGCGGACGGACATCCTGTTCAGGATCCGCAACCTGGTCGAGGCGAACCGGCGCGAGCTGGCCGCGATCCTGACCGCCGAGCACGGCAAGGTCCCCTCCGACGCCCTCGGCGAGATCGCCCGCGGTCTCGAGAACCTCGAGTTCGCGTGCGGGGTCCCGAACCTGCTCAAGGGTGGCTTCAGCGAGCAGGTCTCGGGCGGGATCGACGTCTACCAGATCCGCCAGCCGCTCGGCGTCGTGGCCGGGATCACGCCCTTCAACTTCCCGGCCATGGTCCCGATGTGGATGTTCGCCAACGCGATCGCCTGCGGCAACACGTTCGTCCTCAAACCCTCGGAAAAGGATCCCTCGGCGTCGCTCTTCGTGGCCGAGCTGCTGCGCCAGGCGGGCGTTCCCGACGGCGTGTTCAATGTCATTCAGGGCGACAAGGTCGCCGTCGACCGGATCCTCGAGCACCCGGACGTCGCGGCCGTCTCGTTCGTCGGCTCGACCCCGATCGCACGCTACATCTACGAGACCGGCACGCGCAACGGGAAGCGGGTCCAGGCCCTGGGCGGGGCGAAGAACCACATGGTGCTCCTGCCCGATGCCGACATCGACATGGCCGCCGACGCGGCCGTCTCGGCGGCCTACGGTTCGTCCGGCGAGCGCTGCATGGCGATCTCGGTCGTCGTGGCCGTGGGCGACGTGGCCGACCCGTTCATCGAGGCCGTCAAGGCCCGCCTGCCGAAGATCAAGGTGGGCCCCGGGACCGACCCGGACGCCCAGATGGGCCCGCTCATCACCCGGCAGCACCTCGAGCGGGTCGCCTCGTTCCTCGACAAGGGCCGGGAGCAGGGGGCCGAGATCGTGTGCGACGGGCGGGATCATCCGCTCTACCGCGAGAGCGACGGGTTCTTCCTGGGTGTCTCGCTCATCGACCGGGTCACCCCGGAGATGGACAGCTACCGCAACGAGATCTTCGGGCCGGTTCTCGAGGTCGTCCGGGTCAGGACGTACGAGGAGGCGGTCCGGCTGATCAACGACAACCCCTACGGGAACGGAACGGCGATCTTCACCCGCGACGGCGGCGCCGCCCGCCAGTTCCAGTTCGAGGTCCAGGCGGGCATGGTCGGGATCAACGTGCCGATCCCGGTCCCGGTCGCTTACTACAGCTTCGGCGGCTGGAAGGGTTCCCTGTTCGGCGATCTCCACATGTACGGGCCGGAAGGGCTTCAGTTCTACACCAAGGCGAAGGTCGTGACCGCCCGCTGGCCCGATCCGGGGACGAGCAAGGTCGATCTGGGCTTCCCCCGGACCCGATGATCCGGCGACCGCCGGAGGTGGCCGGAGACGGGCGCCTGTCGTCCGCCTCCGGGGCCGTCTTCCCGGCCCACCTGCTGGCGATCCCGGCCCAGCTGGGCGACACGCGTCAGCGGATCCTCTTCGTGGCCTCGCACCTGTTCGCCCGCCAGGGCTATGCGGCGACCTCGACCCGCCAGATCGCCGACCTCGTCGGCATCCGGCAGCCCTCGCTCTTCCACCATTTCGAGTCGAAGGCGGCGATCGCGCGCGAGCTCCTCGATTACGACCTCGACGCCTGCCTGCCGCTCGTCGAGGCGCTGGCCGGCGAGGACGGCCCGGCCGCCGAGCGTCTCTATCGCCACCTGCGCCACGACGTCGCCCACCTCGCTGGCGCACCGTACAACCTGGGCGGGCTGTACATGACCGAGGTGACCGAGCAGCCGGGCTTCGCCGCCTACCGGCGCCGGCATGAGCGGCTTCATCGAGCCCAGGAGCGGATCATCGGCGACGGCCAGCGGCGGGGCGAGTTCATCCGGCTGCCGGCGCCCTTCGTGCGCGAGGCGATCACCGGCATCCTCCTGCGCACCGCCCAGGTGTACGGTGGTGGCCGGCAGCCGGCGCCGCCCGGCTTCGCGGACGACGTCGCCGCGCTCGTCCTGCGTTCGCTGCTCGTCGATCCGTCGCGCCTCGACGAGCTGCGTGCCGGGTCACTCGATTGGCCCGCCCTCGGCTCGCTCAGAGCGGCGCAAAGCGGGCCGTGAAATGGCGCAGCTGCGGCGGTTGCTCGACGATCCGCAGGCCGTGCAGCTCGGGCGCGAGCGTCGCAACGTGGCGGACGACCTCGATCACATAGTCGATGTGTGACTGGGTATACGTCCGGCGCGGGATCGCCAGCCGGACGAGGTCCATCGGCGCGGCCGACTCGGACCCGTCCGGGTGCCGGCCGAACATCACCGTCCCGATCTCCACGCCGCGGATCCCGCCCTCGCGGTAAAGGGCGACCGCCAGGGCCTGGCCGGGGTACTCGAGCGGCGGGATGTGCGGCAGGAGCGCTCGCGCGTCGAGGTAGACCGCGTGGCCCCCGATCGGCCGGACGACCGGCACGCCGGCCTCGTCGAGCGCCTCGCCGAGGTAGGCGGTCGAGCGGATCCGGTAGCGCAGGTAGTCCTCGTCGACGACCTCGCGCAGTCCCTGCGCGATCGCCTCGAGGTCGCGCCCGGCCAGGCCGCCGTAGGTCGGGAACCCCTCGGTCAGGATCAGCAGGTTCCGGCAGCGCTCGGCCAGGGCGTCGTCGTTGAGCGCGAGCCAGCCCCCGATGTTCGCCAGGCCGTCCTTCTTCGCGCTCATCGTCATCCCGTCGGCCAGCGCGGCCATCTCGCGCACGATCTCCGGGATCGGGCGGGTCGCGTACCCGGGCTCGCGGGTCCTGATGAACCAGGCGTTCTCGGCGAACCGGCAGGCATCGAGGAAGAGCGGCAGGCCGTGGCGGTCGCAGACCTCGCGCACGCCGCGCAGGTTCTCGAGGCTGACCGGCTGGCCGCCACCCGAGTTGTTCGTCACGGTCACGAAGACGACCGGGACGTTCTCCGCCCCGCGCTCCCGGATCAGGGCGTCGAGGGTGGCGAGGTCCACGTTCCCCTTGAAGGGGTGGACGAGCGACGGGACCCGGCCCTCCGCGATCACGAGGTCGACCGCCTCGGCGCCGGTGAACTCGACGTTCGCCCGGGTCGTGTCGAAGTGGGTGTTGTTCGGGATCACCTTGCCCGGTCCGCCGAGAGCGCTGAAGAGGATCTTCTCGGCCGCCCGTCCCTGGTGGGTGGGGATGACGTGGCGGAACGGGAAGAGCGCCTGGACTGCGTCACGGAAGGCGTAGAACGAGGGCGAGCCGGCGTAGCTCTCGTCGCCGTGCTGGATCGCGGCCCACTGGTCGCGGCTCATCGCGCCCGTCCCGGAGTCGGTGAGCAGGTCGATCAGGACGTCGTCGGCGTGGAGGTTGAAGAGGTTCCAGCCAGCCGCCTCGAGGGCTCGCTCGCGCTCGGCGCGGGTCGTCAACCGGATCGGCTCGACCGAATGGATCCGAAACGGTTCGATGATCGTGCGCCAGCGTTCCATGGGCTGTCCTCCTGCCCGGCCGCAGTTGCGCAGCCGTCTGCGACCCGAGGATACGCCGGGTTCGGACACCCTCGAAGGTGGCCCGGGATTCGTGCTTGCCATCTGCCCGGCGCTCCTGTAGGATGCGGGGCGACCCCGCCGGATGTGGCGGGACGAGCAAGCGCACGGCGAAACGATCCACTCCTCTCACGGTTTCCGCGAGGCAGGTCGCAGAAACCGGGCACGAGAAGGAGTGGTTTTCTTTGTACGCAGACAAGGTCCTGACCTGCAGCGACTGCAACCAGGAGTTCACGTTCACCTCGAGTGAGCAGGACTTCTACGCCCAGCGCGGGTTCACCGAGCCTCGCCGCTGCAGCAGCTGCCGCGCCAGCCGCAAGGCGGCTCGAGGCGACTCGGGTGGTTACGGCGGCGGCTCGGGCTACGGCAACGGCGGCTCGAGCTACGGCAGCGGCGGTGGCTACGGCTCCCGCGATCGCGGGACGCGCGAGATGTTCGCCGCGACCTGTTCGGCCTGTGGTCGCGAGACCCAGGTCCCGTTCCGGCCGACGAGCGGCAAGCCCGTCTACTGCAACGACTGCTTCGCCTCCCGGCGAGGCTAGTCCGCGCGGTCGGGCGGCCGACCAGCGACGAGCACGCACGAGGCCCCGGGCACACCGCCCGGGGCCTCGTGCGTGTAGGCTGCTCCGAGTTCCGATGATCACCGGAGGCTTGACGATGTGCCGCAGCATCAGGACGCTCCGCCGACCCGACCAGCCGGCGACCGCCGAGGAGATCGAGGCCGCCGCACTCCAGTTCGTGCGCAAGGTGAGCGGCTACCGCCAGCCGTCGAAGGCGAACCGGCCCGCCTTCGAGGCCGCCGTGGCCGAGATCGCGGACGCCTCGCGACGGCTGCTGGGATCGCTCCAGGCACGCTGATGAGCTCGACGCCCGCCCCGGCGGCCGGCGCGGCAGGGCCGGGAACCGCCCCGCCCTGGTGGGTCCGGCCCGGCCTGGAGATTCGCCACGGCCGCCTGTTCGTCGGCGGGGCCGATGCCGAGGCGCTCGCTCGCCGGCATGGCACGCCGCTCTTCGCCTACGACCTGCCCCGCTTCGGCGAGAACGCCCGGCGGCTCCAGGCCGCGCTCGAACGCGCCGGCCTGCCCCATCGGGTCCGGTTCGCGCTGAAGGCGAACCGCGAACCGGAGGCGCTGGCCGTGCTGCGGGCGCTCGGCCGGCCGGGCGAACCGTCGGCGATCGGGATCGACGCCTGCTCGCCGGGTGAAGTGCTCCACGCCCGGGCCAACGGCTGGCTCGCCGAGGAGATCAGCTTCACCGGCACGAACGTCTCCGAGCGCGACCTCGACGTCCTCCTGGCCGAGCCGATCCATCTCAACCTCGACGCGATCAGCCAGCTCGAGCGGGTCGGCCGGCGGGCGTCGGGGCGGACGGTCGGGATTCGGGTCAACCCGCAGGCGGGAGCCGGCTACCACGCCGGGCTCGAGTACAGCGGCGCACGCCCGACGAAGTTCGGGATCTACGAGGACCGGCTCGCGGAGGCGCTCGAGGTTGCGCGCCGCCACCGGCTGACGATCGACACCCTCCACTTCCACGCCGGCTCGGGCTGGCTGGCCGACGGCCTGGCCGGATTCGAGCGGGCGCTCGGGCGGGCGACGAGCATGGCCCGGGCGCTGATCGCGGCCGGTTGCCCGATCCGCGAGGTGAACGTGGGTGGCGGTCTGGGCGTCCCGGCCCGGGCCGACGAGCGCCCGGTCGACCTCGACGCCTACGCCGCCGTCCTGGCTCGTCATCTCGGACCGCTGGGGGTCGTGGTCGGCTGCGAACCGGGCGACTACATCGCCAAGGACACCGCGGTCCTGCTCGGCGAGGTCGTGGTCGTCGAGGAGCGCGGCGGCACGACCTTCGTCGGGCTCGACCTCGGCTGGAACGTGAACTGCGGGTACTTCGTCTACCGGTACGCCCAGGAGGTCGTCGTCTGCCGGGCGCCCGACGCGCCGCGGACGGAGATCGTGACCGTCGCCGGCCACATCAACGAAGCGGGCGACGTCTTCGCCGAGGACTACCCGATGCCGCCGGTGCGCGAGGGCGAGATCGTCGCCCTCCTCGGTCTGGGCGGCTACGCCCAGGCGATGAGCATGACCCACTGCCTGCGGCCGCTGGCCGGGGCCGTCTTCCTGGGCCGCTGAGGACGGGGCCGGCGATGAGCACCGACCGGACGCTCCCGGGTCAGCCCGTCCGCCACGCGACGGTGACCAGGATCCTGGCCGTCCGCGGCCCGGCGGCGACCGTTCGCGAGGACCACCTCGTGGGCGAGGAGCCGATGGAGATCCGCGCCGCCGGACCCGGTCAGGCGCCGGTCAGCGTGGCGGTCACGATGCGCACGCCCGGCTTCGAGGCCGAGCTTGCGGTCGGATTCCTCCACACCGAGGGCCTGATCGGGATCGACGAGGTCGTGGGGGTCGAGTTCGCCGACCCGGCCGAGGCCGCCCAGCCCGACGACATCGTCCTCGTCCGCCTGCGCCGGCCGTTCGATCCCTCGCTCGCCGCCGAGCGCCACTTCGTGGCCACCGCCTCGTGCGGCATCTGCGGCAAGGCGACCCTCGACGAGATCGAGGTTCGCTGCGCTCCGCTGCCGGCCGGTCCGGTCGTCGGGCGGGCCGTGCTCCTCGACCTGCCGGCGGTGCTCCGGGCCGCCCAGCCGGTGTTCGACCATACCGGCGGCGTCCACGCGGCCGGCCTCTTCGACCCGGCCGGCAGGCTCGTCTCGCTGCGCGAGGACGTCGGTCGCCACAACGCGCTCGACAAGCTCGTCGGCGAGCAGGTCCTCGCCGGGCGGATGCCGCTCCACGATCGGATCCTGCTGGTCAGCGGCCGGGCGAGCTTCGAGATCGTCCAGAAGGCGGCCGTGGCCGGGATCCCGATCGTGTGCGCGATCTCGGCGCCCTCGGATCTCGCCGCCGAGGCGGCCGGGCGCCTCGGGGTCACGCTCGTCGGCTTCCTGCGCGGCGACGGCTTCAACGTCTATGCCCACCCCGAGCGGATCGATCTCGCCGATCGCTAACCCGCGCGATCACGACCGATCGCAGGGCGCGGGCGTTCGCGCCGGCTTATCCGCCCTCGGTGCGGTTCTGCACGAACTGGAAGCCGAAGCGACCCTTGATGCACAGGTGGCCGTTGGTGATCTCCTGGTCGAGCGGCGAGGTCACCTTGACGATCTCGTTGTCCTGGACGTGGAGGGTGAGCGTGCAGCCCACGCCGCAGTAGGGGCAGATCGTGTCGGTCCGGGTCTGGGCCGCCTCGTCCCAGGTGCCGGCCTGGCGCATCTCGTGCTCGGAGCGGAACATCAGGGCGCCGGTCGGACAGACCCCGATGCAGTTGCCGCAGTAGACGCAGGCCGAGGCGGGGAGCGGAACGTCCGCCTCGGTCGAGATCCGGGCCTCGAAGCCGCGCCCGGCGACCGCGATCGCGAACGTGTTCTGGGCGTCCAGCCCGCACGCCTCGACGCACTTGTAGCACAGGATGCAGCGGCTGTAGTCGCGGACGTAGAGGTCGTTGTCGATCTTCACCGGCTGGGCGACGGTCTCGGGCGCCGGCCCGTACCTGGTCGGGTCGGCGCCGTAGCGCTCGATGTAGCCGGCGACCTGCGGGGCGAGCGAGAGGTCGACCGACGAGCCGAGGAACTCGAGGACCATCTTGCGGCTGTGGCGGACCCGCTCGGAATCGGTCTGGATCTCCATCCCCGGTTCGACCGTTCGCGAGCAGGCCGGAACGAGCACCCGCGAGCCGGCCACCTCGACGACGCAGATCCGGCACACGTTGACCGGGGTCAGGTTCTCGAGGAAGCAGAGGGTGGGGGTGTCGATCCCCTGCGCCCGGCAGGCCTCGAGGATCGTCGAGCCCTCGGGGACGGTGACGCGCCGGCCGTCGATCGTGATCTCGACCAGGGCGGGCTCGGGGCGCGGCGGCGGGGTCGGGACCCGGCTCGGGCGCGCGGGCGGGGTGGTGAAGACCGGGTCGAGCGTCACAGGCTCACCAGTCCGGGCTGTCGGAGCGCGCTCTCGATCGCCGAGGACGCGGTCTGGCCGAGGCCGCAGATCGAGGCGTCGCGCATCGCCCGCGCGATCTCGGCCAGGAGGGTGAGCTCGTCGGCGGGGGTGCCACGGGCGCCAGGGGTGCCGCTGCTGCCGTTCGGGCGGCGGTCGGCGAGCCGCCGCAGCAGCTCCTCCTGGCGCACGGTGCCCACCCGGCACGGGACGCACTGCCCGCACGATTCGTCGCGGAAGAAGGCGGCGATCCGGAGCAGGAGGCCCATCAGGTCGGTCGTCTCGTCGAAGGCCATGACGACGCCCGAGCCGAGGCTCGCTCCGATCGCGCGCGTCCCCTCGAAGGTCAGCGGGGTGTCGAGCCGGTCGGGGCCGACGAATGTGCCCGCCGCCCCGCCGAGGAGGATCGCCTGGAGTGCGTGCCCGGGGCGCAGCCCGCCTGCGAGGTCGAGCAGCTCGCCGAGCGTCGTGCCGAACGGAACCTCGTAGAGGCCCGGTCGGGTGACCTGGCCGGAGAGGCAGAAGAGCTTCGTCCCCGTCGAGCCCTCGGTGCTGGTGGCGGCGTAGGCAGCCGCCCCGTCGACCAGGATCGGCAGGACGTTGGCCAGCGTCTCGACGTTGTTGATCGCGGTTGGCTTGCCGAACAGGCCCCGCTCGACCGGGAACGGCGGCTTGTTGCGGGGTTCGCCGCGCTTGCCCTCGATCGAGTTGAAGAGCGCCGTCTCCTCGCCGCAGACGTAGGCGCCGGCACCGCGCCGGAGCTCGATGTCGAAGGCGACACCGGAGCCGAGGATGTCCGGCCCGAGGAGGCCGGCCGCGCGGGCCTGGGCGATCGCGTTGGCCAGGCGCTCGGCCGCCAGCGGGTACTCGGCCCGCAGGTAGAGGAAGCCATGCTCGGCGCCGGTCGCGAACGCCTCGATCGTCATTGCCTCGACGACCGCGAACGGGTCCTCCTCCATCAGGACCCGGTCCTTGAACGTGCCCGGCTCCGATTCGTCGGCGTTGCCCACGACGTAGTGCGGGCGGGCCGGGGCGGCGGCGACGGCGGCCCACTTCCGGCCGGTCGGGAAGGCGGCGCCGCCACGGCCGACGAGACGGGCGGCGGTCACCTCGGCGATCGTCCCGTCCGGGCCGAGGGCGAGGGCGCGCTCGAGCGCCCGGTAGCCGCCGGCGGCGCGGTAGGCGTCGAGGCTCGTCGGGTCGACGATGCCGACCCGGGCGAGGAGGCGGAGGCCGGGCTGGCCGGCCTGGGGGACAGACGCTGACCCGGGACCCGCGCCGACCGAGGCGCCTGCCACGTCTGAGCCGTTGATCATGCCCGTGGCGGCATGCTCGAGGTGGGTCCTGACGCGCGCTGCATCGACCGGCGCGATCGAGGCGGCGATCGGTTGCTCGCCGGCCACTGTCAGGAGAACGGCCGGGGCCCGCTCGCACTGTCCGAGGCATGGGCTGCGCAGCCAGGTCGCCTGGCCATCGGCGGTCGGCTGGCCCTCGGGTCCGACCGTTCGCTCGAGCTCGGCGCAGACCTCCCCGGCTCCCGCCGCCAGACAGGCGATGTCGTCGCAGACCCGGACGACGGCCGGAGGACGGGGCGTCGTCGAGAGGAACGAGTAGAACGTCGCGACGCCGTACGCCTCGGCCGGCGGGATCGACAGTCGCTTGCAGATGTCGTTGAGCGCCGGCTGGCTGATCCAGCCGACCCGCGCCTGGACGGCGTGAAGCGCGGGCAGCAGGAGGTGCCGCCGGGCGCGTGCCTCGTGCCCGCCGCGGGCGACGTGCCCATCGAGCCGAGGATCGCGCCGCCCACCCGTCCAGCCGCTGTCCGCCGGACCCAGGACGGCATCGACAGCCGCCCGTTCGGCCGGCGACGCGAGGGGCCCGACGACGTGGAGGTCCATCGAGCCGGAGTGTAGCGCGGACGCTGCCACCGGCGTGATCGCGCTAACATGTGCTACCGTGTGCTACATGGGCGAGACCACGAAGGCACCGCCGCGCGTCGGGGTGCGCGAGCTGCGACAGAACCTCTCCGTCTATCTAGACCGAGTGAAGGCCGGTGAGACGCTCGAGGTGACCGAGCACGGCCACCCGGTCGCGCGCCTCGGCCCGACTCCTCCCGAGAACGTGTCGATCCTGGATCGCCTGATCGCGGAGGGGCGAGCCACGCCAGCGACACGGAGCCATCGGGACCTGCCCCCTCCGCCCCGCATCCCCGGTCGTCCCCTGTCCGAGATCCTCCAGGAGATGCGCGACGAGGACGATCGGTGACCCGGCTCGCGTACGTCGATTCGTCCGCCCTCGTGAAGCTCGTGCTCGCCGAGGCCGGCTCGGAGGCCATGTTGCGCTGGTACGTCGAAAGCGAGCGCGTGGCCACGAGCCGGATCGGGATCGTCGAGACGAATCGCGCAGCGCGACGTCGTGAGCACGACCCGTCGCACCTCGAGGCAGTCGCCGCCTCGATCGAGATCATCGAGGTCGACGCGGCGATCGCGCAGCGCGCCGCCCTGATGGGTCCACCCGGCCTACGCACGCTCGATGCCATCCACGTCGCATCGGCCCTGGCGCTGTCGAGCGAGATGGATGCGTTCGTGACCTATGACCAACGGCTGGTTGATGTCGCTCGAGCGATCGGGCTGCCGGTGGTGTCGCCGGCCTGAAGCTCGTCATCTAGCCGCACGCCCCAGCGACCGGATCAGCTCGATGTCCAGAGGAGAAAGACCTCCGTCGGCTGGCTCTTTCCCTTGAGGGCGGGCTCGCGGCGTTCCAGGCCCGTGGCGGGCAGCTGCGCCCCCTGGCGCATCGGGGGGACCGCCGAGACGTACGACAGCGCGACGTACACCTTCACCGACAGGGGATGGCACTACGTGAGTGTCAGCCACGCCATGAACTACGCCCACACCAGCGTGCGCGGGCTGGTCCGCGGCTCGGGCAAGGTCAAGTTCGACGTCGACTGGACGAGCCTCTGGTAGGCGGGGCCTGCGAGCGGGCTACCGGTGGCAGCCCGCTCGGAGGTGTCGCGGCGACGCCGGTCAGCCCGCCGGCGCCTCGTCCGGGAGCCGCTCGATCCGGATGGCGGTCGCCTTGAACTCGGCGGTGCCGGACTTTGGGTCGGTGGCGTCGATCGTCAGCAGGTTCGTGGCGACCTCGTCCTGGAAGTGGAAGGTCATGAACGTCAGGCCGGAGCGGAGCGTCTCGTCGATCCGGACGGGCACCTCGACGGCGCCGCGCCGCGAGACGACCCGGACCACCTCGCCCTCGGCCAGTCCGAGCCGCTCGGCATCCTCGGGCGAGATGTCGAGCGTCTCGCCGCGGCGGAGCGGCGACGCAAACCCGCCCGACTGGACGCCGGTGTTGTACGAGTCGAGCCGCCGGCCGGTCGTCAGGCGGATCGGGAACTCGTCGTCCAGGCGGTCGACCGGCGGGTCGTGGTCGACCGGGATGAATGGGGCGCGGTTGCCGGGGACCGGGTCCTCCCAGAGGCGGCTGTGAAGGAAGAGCTCGCCCGGGTGGGTCTCGTCGTAGCACGGCCACTGGAGCCCGCCCTCCGCCTCGAGTCGGGCGTAGCTCATCCCGGCGTGGACCGGTGAGAGCGAGCGGAGCTCGTTCCAGACGCGCTCGGCCTCGGGTTCGCCCCAGTCGTGGCCCAGCCGCCGCGCCAGCTCGAAGATGATCGCCAGGTCGTCGCGCGCTTCGCCCGGTGGCTCGAGCGCCCTGCGCACGCGCTGGACGCGCCGCTCGGAGTTCGTGACCGTCCCCTCGCTCTCCGCCCAGCCGGCGGCGGCGGGGAGGACGACGTCGGCGATCTCCCCGGTCGCGGTCAGGAAGATGTCCTGGACGACGAGGAACTCGAGCCCCTCGAGGAGGCGGCGGGTCCGGTGCTGGTCGGCCTCCGACTGGACCGGGTTCTCGCCGATGACGTAGAGGGCGGTCAGCTCGCCGCGCTCCATCGCGTCGAACATCGCGGACAGGTGCCAGCCGCGCTTCGCCGGGATGCGTGCCCCCCAGGCCCGCTCGAACGGCGCCCGGAGCTCGTCGCGCTCGACGTACTGGAAGCCGGGCAACCGGTCGGGGAGGGCGCCCATGTCGCCGCCACCCTGGACGTTGTTCTGGCCGCGGAGCGGGTTGAGGCCGCTGCCGTAGCGGCCGACGTGGCCGGTCAGGAGGGCGAGGCTGATCAGGGCGAGGACGTTGTCGACCGCGTTGTGGTGCTCGGTGATGCCCAGGGTCCAGCAGATCATCGCCCGCTCGGCCCTCGCGTAGGCGTGCGCCAGCTCGCGGA
>CAYMBB010000033.1:12121-14106 GCA_964388515.1 uncultured Anaerolineaceae bacterium | reverse complement strand
TCTTCTTCGACTCGAGCCGCTCGCGCTCGAGCATGTTGAGGAAGTCCGTGTTGCCCCCGAAGTTGAGCTGGTAGGTGCGGTCGAGGCGGACGCCGCGGTCCATGAACAGCCGGGTCAGGACGCGATGGCTGATCGTCGCCCCGACCTGGCTCTTGATGTCGTCGCCGATGATCGGCAGGCCGGCCTCGGCGAAGCGGCGCTGCCAGTACGGCTCGCGGCCGATGAAGACCGGGATCGCGTTGATGAACCCGACCCCGGCCTTGAGCGCCTGCTCGACGTACCACTTGGTCGCCTCCTCGGAGCCGACCGGGAGGTAGCTGACCATGACGTCGACTTCGCGCTCCTTGAGGATGCCCACGATGTCGGCCGTGGGTCCGGGCGCCTTCTCGATGATCTGGCTGAGGTACTTGCCCAGCCCGTCGTGGGTCATCCCGCGCTCGACCGTGACGCCGATGGGCGGGACCTGCTGGAAGACGTAGGTGTTGTTCGGCTTGGCGTAGATCGCTTCCGAGAGGTCCTTGCCGACCTTGTTCTTGTCGATGTCGAAGGCGGCCACGAACTCGATGTCGCGGATGTGGTAGCCGCCGAGGTTGACGTGCATCAGCCCGGGGACGAAGTCCGTCTCCTTCGCGTTCTCGTAGTAGTAGCGGCCCTGGACGAGGCTGCTGGCGCAGTTCCCGACGCCGACGATCGCGACCCGGATCTTGCCGTCGCCGCGCCGGCCCGAGCCGGCCCAGGTGTTGTCCGGCGTGGCGCCGTTCCTGCTGGTCTTCCCGTTACCGCTCACGAGCTCCTCCTTCTGGTGCTGACGTGTCCTGCTGATCGAGTTGGGTGCGGACGTGGACGATCCGCTGGATGATGGTGATGCCGGACAGGCCGGCGATGAGCGCCAGGCTGAGGAACAGGGCCCACGATCCGTCGAACGTGGCCAGCCACTGTTCGGGCCAGCTGACGACCCCGGCGGCGCCGGCGAGGCCGCCGAAGGTCCCGGTCCCGATCAGGCCGGCGGCCAGGAGCACGAGACGCTCCGGCCGTGGGGCGACGCCGACCTCGCCGTGGAGGCCGACCGCCTCCGCCTTCGCCCGGGTGTAGGTCACGACCGAGGCGAGCGCGAGGGCGAGCGCGCCGAGCCCGGAGCCGACGAGGTAGCCGGCCGCCGCGCTGCCGATCACGATCCCGACGTAGACCAGGTTCTCGCCGGTCCGGTCGAGGGTCGAGTCGAGGAAGGCCCCGAACCGCGAGGCCCGGCCGGTCGCCCGGGCGAGGGCGCCGTCGAACAGGTCGAAGATGCCGAACACCAGGACGAGGACGCCGGCGACGACCCACGCCTGGAGCGCGGCCGCGACTGCCGCGGCGCACGTGCCCAGGAAGCCGATGACCGTGAGCGCGTTCGGGGTGAGTCCGAGCCGGCCGAGGGCGAGCGCGATCGGGACCGCCAGGCCGCGGATCCGCTGCCGGACGGCGGGGGTGACGAGCGAACCGCCGCTCACGGCGTCCGCCCGGGGAGGCCGAAGCCGAGCACGGATCGTTCACGCGCGGCCGATTCGGCGAACGCCTCGGGCCGCAGGCTGCAGACGGTCTCGCGGCCGTTGCGCCGGGTCGCCACCAGGCCGGCCGCCCGGAGCCGGCCAAGGTGCCAGCTGACGAGCGGCTGTGAGAGCCCGACGTGGTCGATCAGCTCGGTCACGCTGGCCGGTCCGTGGGCCAGACGCTGCACGATCCGCAGCCGGTTGACGTCCGCCAGGGCCTTGTGGAAGAGGCGGATCTGGCGCAGCTCATCGGGCTGGTCCACGATCGTCGCGATCGTCGAACGGATGCGGGCGGGTGTCGGGGACAGGGGAGGGTCTCCAGGTGGACGGGCGCGGTGGTTCAAACGAACCTTTATATAAACGTGCGTTGATCCTATGCCGTCGGGCGACCCCTGTCAAGCCTGGTCTTCGCTCCTGGACCAGCCGGGGCAGCCAGCCAGACCTGCCTCGGTCGTC
>CAYMBB010000033.1:10275-12021 GCA_964388515.1 uncultured Anaerolineaceae bacterium | reverse complement strand
CGGCGCTTCGGCGCTTCGCCCGTGATCCGCAGGACCACGTCCTGCGGACCCACAGACTGAAGGGCGACCTCGCGAGCTTCTGGGCGTTCAGCGTGGATGACGACCTGCGGGTCGTCTTTCGCCGGGACGGCGAAGTGGCGTTCCTCGTCAACCTCGCCTCTCACGACGAGGTCTACTGAGCTCCGACTGATCCGACGCGGTCGTGGCCGCAGCCGGCGCCCGCTACACTCGATGTCTCATGGACCGGCGCGCGTCACTCGTCCTGCTCGCCGTCCTGGCCGTCGGCGTCTTCCTGGCCGGGCTGGAGCTGATGATCACGGCCGTCGCGCTGCCGGCGATCCTGGCCGACCTCGCCTCGTGGCGGGAGCTGCGCCGGGCCTCGTGGATCATCAACGGCTACCTGCTCGTGTACGTCGTGACGATGCCCCTCGCCGGGCGCCTGACCGACCTGTGGGGCGCGCGCCGCCTCTTCCTCGGCGCGCTTGGCGTGTTCGTCCTCGGCTCGCTCCTGGCCGGCGCGGCACGGTCGCTCGACCAGCTGCTCGTCGCCCGGCTCGTCCAGGCCCTCGGCGGCGGGGCGCTCGTGCCGGTCGCGACCGCGGCCGCCTCCCACCTGTTCGATGGACACGCCCGGCCGCGGGCGCTCGGGGTGATCGGTGCCCTGACCTTCCTGGGCATGGCCGCCGGGCCGTTCCTCGGGGCGGCGATCCTCGAGACGCTGCACGTCGAGCCGGCGCTCGCGGCCCGGGGGATCGTGGCCGGACCGCTGGTCGACCTCCTCGTCCCCGCCTGGCGCTGGGTCTTCTACGTCAACGTCCCGATCGGGATCGTCGGCCTCGTCTCGGCCTGGGCGGTGAGCCCGGGCTGGGAGACGCCGCGTCGGCCGGCCCGGCCCGACCTGGCCGGCGCGCTCCTCTTCACGCTCGCCCTGGCCGCCGGGCTGGTCGGCCTGACGCTGGTCGACGATGCGCTCCTCGGCCGCCTGCTCGACCTCGCCTACCCGCCGGTGGCGCTGCTCGTGATCTCGGCCAGCGCGCTCGTCCTGGCCGTCCGCCACGGGCTGCGCGGGCGGGACCCGTTCCTCGATGCCCGGCTCCTCGGCGAGCGGGTCTTCGGCTCGGCCGCGCTCGTCTCGCTCCTGACCGGGTATGCCTTCGCCACCGCGATCGTCGGCGGCGCGGTCTTCGTCGACCGCGTCCTGTACGGCGGACCGGACAGCCAGCGGTTCGTCCTCGGTGCGCTCGGCGGGGCGACCGCGTTCGGTGCGCTCGTGGCCGGGTTCCTCGTCCGGCAGCTCTCGCTCCGCCTGGTGACGTCCGGTGGCCTGCTCGCGAGCGCGGTCGCGCTCGGCTCGATGGCGACGTGGAGCCCCGGGACCCCGATCGAGGCGGTGGCCGGCGCGATGGCGGTCTTCGGCTTCGGCTTCGGCCTGACCGTGACGCCCCGGTCGACCGCGGCGCTCGAGACGGCCGGCCGGGCCGCCTTCGGCATGGCTTCGGCGACGGTCACGGTGGCCAGGATGATCGGTATGGCCGTTGGGCTGGCCGTCCTGACCGCCTACGGCTCGACGACGATCGAACGGCTGAGCGCCCAGGTGTACGCGACCCCCGAGGCGTTCCGCCAGTTCATCCCGGCCGATCTCCGGGAACGGCCGCTCCGGGACCCGCTCGTCGTCGCGGCCCTCGAGCGCTGGGCGGCCGGCGAGGCGGCCCGGGTGATGGTCGGCGTCTTCCTCGTCGCCGGCGT
>CAYMBB010000033.1:0-10175 GCA_964388515.1 uncultured Anaerolineaceae bacterium | reverse complement strand
GTTCAGCGAATGGGAGGGGATCGACGGGATCGCCGATCGGCTCGGCCGGCCCGGGACGAGCCTCTGGATCGACCTCGCCGGACCGACGCCCAGGCAGGTTGCCGCTCTGACCGGGGTCCTCCGGCTCCATCCGCTCGTCGCCGAGGACATCGTCGAGGGCAACCAGCGCTCGAAGATCGAGCTCACCGACGACCACATCCACATCGTCATCTTCGCCCTCCGCTTCGTCGACGAGGTCGCTGCGTTCGAGATCGACATCGTCCTCGGGGAGGGGTTCCTGCTCACCGTTCACGACGCGGAATGGGATCCCTGGACGACCCACCACCTGCGCGACGGCGTCGCACCGGTCCTCCGCCACGGCCCGGACCACATGCTCTGGGCGCTCCTCGACACGGTCGTCGACGACTACTTCCCGCTCGTCGACCGGCTCGGCGACGCGATCGACGACCTCCAGGACACGGTCGTCCGCGAGGCGACCCCGCTGACCCTCGAGCGCCTCTTTCGCCTGAAGCGCGAGCTGCTCCTCGTCCGCCGCGCCGTCGGGCCGGTTCGCGAGATCTTCAACCAGCTGACGAACCGCGACCTGAAGCTCGTCGACCCCGGGGAGATCCTCTACTTCCGCGACGTCTACGACCACCTGATCCGGCTGACCGACGAGGTCGACACGTACCGCGAGCTCGTCAGCGGCACGCTCGACGTCTACCTCTCGACGGTCAACAACAACCTGTCGCTGATCATGAAGCGACTGACCGGGATCACCGTCATCCTGGCCGGGATCGGGGCGATCGCGGGCATCTTCGGTATGAGCGAGGCCGGGGCCGCATTCGCCGGTTCGGAGGCGCTCGGATTCTGGCTCGTCACGGCGTTCACGGTCGCAGCCGCGCTCGTGGTCGTCTGGTATCTGCGCCGGATCGACTGGATCTGACGCGGGGCGCCGGGGCCAGCGGGCCGGGCGCCGCTGTCAGCGGCAGACGACCGGTTTCGGCACCGGGTGCGCCTGGGCCGGGTCGGCCGGGCCGCTGCTCAGCGGCCGGGCGATCACCTGGAGCTTCTCGCGCGTCCCGTTCGGCCCCTCCGAGGTCTGGAGCCAGAGCTCCGGGTCGGTCACCGCGAGCGCGGCGTCGAGCGTGAGCTGGTGACGGCGGACCTCGGTGATCTCGTACAGGAAGAGCCGGTCGTCGCTCGTGTAGACCTCGACCAGCATCCCGATCATCGCCGCCCCGTCGTTCACCTTCGACTGCTCGAGGAGCGGCAGGAACATCCCTGTCCGGGCGTGGGCGTAGAGATAGGTGGCACCCGGCAGGCCGGGCTGGGAGAGCTCCTGGATGTACATCGCGACGTTGCACAGGGGGTACGTGTCCGGGCCGCCGGGCGGCTTGACCACGGGCAGGTCGATGTCGAGGGCGGGGATGACGACCCGGGTCGCCACCCGGTCGGCCGGGATCGCCGTGCCGCCCGGTGACGCGGACGGGACAGCCGGTGGCGACGCGCCCGGGGACAGGCTTGGGGCCGGGGTCGGCGTGGCCGGGGCCAGGGTGACGGCGGGGCCCGCCGGGGTGCCCGGCCCGCCCGCCTCGACCGACTGGCCGAGATTCATCAGGCCGGCCGCCACGAGCGTCACCCCGACCGCGGTGAGCAGGGCCGGGATCAGGCGGTGGCGGAGCGCATCGAGCAGGGTGGTCATCGGCCGGGCCATGCTACCAGCGCCCGGCGTCCGCGTCCCCGACACAGCCTCCCCGACCGCTGTACGCTGGCCCCGATGTCGAGCCGTCACGCCGTCGTCCTCGGGCTGCTGGCCGGCCTGGCCACCGCCCTCGTGGCCGGCGCGCTCGTCGTTGCCTTCGGTCCCGAGGTGCCGCTCCTCCCCCCGTCACCGGCGCCGGCCGAGGTCACTCCCGCCCCCGCCGCGGCACCGCCGGCCACGGTCGGCCCGGGCGCTCCGTCCCCGGGTGCTCCGTCTCCCGGCGAAACCCCAGGCGAGACCCCGACTCCCGTGCCGAGCGCTCCCCTGTCGCCGTCGCCCGGCCCGGCCGCCCTCCGCGTCGGCAGTCCGGCGCCTCCCCTGGCGGTCCCCCAGCTTGCTGGCGGGACGATCGAGCTGGGCCGGCTGCGTGGTCACCCGGTCTGGATCGAGTTCATGGCCACCTGGTGCCCGTCGTGCCGTGACGAGTTCCCGCTCATGAGCGGCTTCGCCGCTCGCTACGCCGAGACCGGCCTGGTCGTGATCGCGATCGACGTGCGCGAGGACGTGGGAACGGTCGCCGCGTTCGCCAACCTGGCGGGCGCCACGTTCCCGATCGGTCTCGATGTCGACGGCGCCGCGGCGCGGGCCTGGAGGGTGGTCGGGCTGCCCAGCCATGTCTTCATCGACGCCCAGGGGGTCGTCCGGGAGGTGATCGTGGGCGGGATCGGGCCGGACGTCATGGCCGCTCGGCTCTCGATGATCGTGCCCGGGGTGACGGTCACGCCCTGAGCGCCGAGGCCCGACCGTCGACGACGCGCCCGAGGATGCGCCCGAGGATGCGCCATGACGCGGCCCGCCTCCTCAGCGCGCTCGCTCGCGAGGCAACCCGCCGGCCCGAGGCAGGCGTCCCGGGCGGATGATGGCAACGCTCATTGACACGGCGCTCTCATAGCACCATCATGGCCGGGTGAAGACGTACACCGCCCTGGAGGTCCGCAAGCAGTTCGGACGCATCCTCGACGAGGCGGCCGCCGGCGAGCGGATCGTCATCGAGCGCGCTGGACAGCCGATTGCGGCCCTCGTCCCGCTGAGCGACGTCGTGGAGCACGACCCTGACGAGCGAAAGGCCCGTCAGCTGGCTGCGCTCGCGGAGATCCGGCGGCGAGCGGCCACGATCAGGGCCCGTTACGGACCATGGGAGACGGATGCGGCGACCGTCATCCGGCGGGAGCGTGATGAGCGGGACGCGCAGACCATCGCCGCCGTCGATGACGCCCGGCGAGAGGGGAATCGGCGTTGAGCTTCGCGTTCGCCCGGCCTCCCGTCGTGGTCGACGCCTCGGTTGCGATCGAGTTCATCGTCGACCAGGACGGTCAGCAGGTCGCCTGGGACGAGTGGATCGAGACCGAGCGAATGCGCCTGGCGCCGGCTCATTTCTGGCTGGAGACGGCGAACGGTCTGGTGAAGGGGCTTCGCCTGGGAGCCGGGGACGCGATCGCGATGCTGGACCTGCTGCGCGGTCTGGGCCTCGAGAGCAGCGACCGGGGGATCGCCGGACTGGAGCGCGCGATGCACCTCGCCGAACGCCACGGCCTCTCGGTGTACGACGCGCTCTATCTCGACCTCGCGATCGACACCGATGCCAGCCTGGCGACGTACGACCGCGCGCTCGCCCGTGCGGCGCAGGCTGAGGACGTCCCGGTCGAGCCGCTCGCTAGCTGACCGCCCGGGCGGCGGTGGCCACGATCTCGGCGAGCGCCTCGGGGAACAGGCCGAGGACGATCGTCAGCGCCGTCGTCACCCACAGACCCGTCCACACCAGGCCGCCGTGGCGGGTCGGTTCGGTCTCGGTCGCCGGGTCGCGCATGTACATGTAGACGACGACCCGCAGGTAGTAGAACGCGGCCGCGGCCGCGTTCAGGACCGCGATCACCGCCAGGATGTTCACCGGTGAGCCGGCCTGGACGGCGGCCAGGATGACGTACGCCTTGCCGAAGAAGCCGGCCGTCGGCGGGATGCCGGTCAGCGAGAGCAGGAAGAGGACCATCAGCGCGCCGAGGATCGGTTCACGTCGGCCAAGCCCGGCGAACGTGTCGAGCGAGCTCGTCACCCCCGGCCGGCGCTGGAGCGCGGCGACGACGGCGAACGCGCCGAGGTTCATGAACGTGTACGCCGCGCCGTAGTAGAGGAGCCCCTCGAGCCCCTCGATCCGCCCGCCGGCCCAGGCGGCGAGCCCGACGAGCATGTAGCCGGTGTGGGCGATCGAGGAGTAGGCGAGCATCCGCTTGACGTTCGTCTGGGTGAGCGCAACGAGATTGCCGAGCGTCATCGTCAGCGCCGCGAGCACCCAGATGATCGGCAGCCAGTCGGCCTGGAGTGGCCCGAGCGCCTCGATGAAGAGCCGGATGATGAGCGCGAAGGCGCCGACCTTCGGGCCGACCGAGAGGTAGCCGGTGACCGGGGTCGGCGACCCCTGGTACGCATCCGGGGTCCAGTAGTGGAACGGGACGGCGGCGATCTTGAACGCCACGCCGGCGGTCAGGAAGGCGAGGCCCATCGCCAGCCCGGCCGAGAGCGGCGCGCTGCCCGAGGCGATCGCACCGAGCGCGCCGGCCACGCCCGAGATGCGGGTCGTCCCGGTCAGGCCCCAGACGAAGGCGAGCCCGAAGAGGAAGATCGCCGAGGAGAACGAACCGAGCAGGAAGTACTTGATCGCGCCCTCGGTCGAGAGCGCGTCGCGCTTGGCGAAGCCGGCCAGCAGGTAGCCGGGCAGGACCATCAGCTCGAGACCGAGGAACAGGACGAGCAGGTCCGCCGAGGCCGAGATGAGCATCGCCCCGCCAATCGCGAAGATGAGCACGGCCGCGAATTCGGCGATCGGCAGGTCGCGCGGCTCGAGGTAGTCCGGCGCGAAGAGGATCGTCAGGGCTGCGATCGAGAGGAAGAGCAGGTCCAGGAAGGTCGTCAGGGCATCGACCTTGTACGTGCCGCCGAAGGCCGTCGCCGGCGTCTGGCCGGTCATGACCACCAGCGCCGCGACGACCGACAGCCCGCCGAGCGCGACGACGAGGGCCGGCGTCCGCCGACCCGGCGCGACCATGTCGACGAGCACGACCGCGGCCGCGACGAGGATCGCGGCGACGAGTGGCGCGATGGTGACGAAGTCGGCCCAGGCCATGTCCGGTCGTGGCTCCCGCTACTGCCAGAAGAGGAGGTTGATCGCCGTGCCCGTGCCCACGTCGCGCAGGACCGTCGCGACCGTGCCCTGGACGAGGTCGAGGACGAGGCCGGGGAAGAGCCCGAAGACGACGACGAGCGTGCCGAGCGGCACGAGGGTCAGGATCTCGACCGGGCGCATGTCGGTCAGGTGGTGACCCAGCCCGCGCAGGAACTCGGACAGCTCGCCGAAAGCGACCCGCTGGAACATCCAGAGCATGTACCCGGCGCCCAGGATCATGACCAGCGCCGCGACCGCCGCGACGAGCGGGTTGTAGACGAAGGCGCCGAGCAGGACGAGGAACTCGCCAACGAATCCGGACAGCCCCGGCAGGCCCGCCGAGGCGAACATGAAGAAGCCGAACGCGGCGGCATAGACGGGCGTCGGGGCGGCCAGTCCACCCATCTTGGCGATCGTTCGATCGTGGGTCCGCTCGTAGATCACCCCGACCAGCAGGAAGAGGGCGCCCGTGATCAGGCCGTGGTTGACCATCTGGAGGATCGCGCCCTGGAGGCCCTGGGCCTGGAAGATGAAGATGCCCAGAGTCACGAAACCCATGTGGCTGACCGATGAGTAGGCCACGAGCTTCTTCATGTCCGGCTGGACGAGGGCCACGATCGCGCCGTAGATGATCGCGATCAGGCTCAGAACGATGATCGCCGGGGCGAGCGTGTGGGCCGCGTCCGGGAAGAGCGGCAGGGCGAACCGGATGAAGCCGTAGCCGCCGAGCTTGAGCAGGATCCCGGCCAGGATCACCGAGCCGGCCGTGGGCGCCTCCACGTGAGCGTCGGGCAACCAGGTGTGGAACGGGAACATCGGCACCTTGATCGCGAAGGCGAGGAAGAAGGCGAGGAAGGCGAACAGCTGGAAGGTGGCGGAGAAGCCGCCCGCGGCGGCGAAGTTGCGCAGCGACTCGAAGTCGAACGCCCCGGTCCAGGACCCGGTCGCCGCCTGGAACGCGAACGCGGTGCCCAGGATCGCGACGAGCATCAGGAGCGAGCCGACGAGGGTGTAGAGGACGAACTTGATCGTGGCGTAGATCCGGTTCGAGCCGCCCCAGATCCCGATGATCAGGTACATCGGGACGAGGACGACCTCCCAGAAGATGTAGAACAGGAACAGGTCGAGGGCGACGAAGACGCCGACCATGCCGACCTCGAGGATCAGGAAGGAGATCATGTACTCCTTCACCCGCTCGCGGATCGGGCCGAAGCTGGCCAGGATGCTGATCCAGGTGAGGGTCGTGGTCAGGACGACGAGGGCGACGCTCAGGCCGTCCACGCCGAGCTGGTAGCGGATCCCGAAGACGGGGATCCAGTCGGCGACCTCGACGAACTGGAACGGGGTGTGGGTCGGCGCGAAGCCGAGGAGCAGGAAGAGCGAGAAGACCCAGGTCACGAGCGCGACGCCGAGTGCCGCGCCCCGGATCGCGGTCACCGAGCCGCGCGGGATGAACGCGATCAGGATCGCCCCGGCCAGGGGCAGGAAGGTGATGATCGAGAGGAGCGGCAGGCTGGAGATGTCCATCGTCGTCAGCGCCCCGTGATCAGCAGGTAGGAACCGGCCATGACGAGCAGCCCGAGGGCGATCCCGAGGGCGTAGTTCTGGACGCGCCCGGTCTGGATCCGGCGCAGCCCGCGCCCGGCCGCGGCGGCGGCCGTGCCGGTCCCGTTCACCGTGCCGTCGACCACGACCCGGTCGAACCACCACAGGCCGGCCGCGACCCGCCCGCCGATCCGGATGAAGAGCAGGTCGTAGAGCTCGTCGAACCACCACTTGTTGAGCGAGGCCCGGTAGAGGAACGGCAGCCGGGCGCTCAGCTCGCGGACGCGCTCGGGCCGGCCGCCGGACCGCAGGCCGAACAGCTCGACCCCGAACAGGCGCCAGGCCACGATGATGCCGAGGGCCGCGATCGTCACGCTCGCCAGCACGAGCGCGCCGTCGATCCCGAACAGCTCGAACGGCTGCTCGACCTGGCCGGCCCAGGCGATCGTCTCCTCGAAGACCGGGGCGAGCCACTGGTGGATCAGGCCAGCGTCGAGCGGCCAGCCGACGAGCACGCCGAGGACGGCGGTGGCGGTGGCCAGGAGGACGAGCGGGATCGTCATCGACCGCGGCGACTCGTGGATCCTGGGTTCGACGGCCGGGTCCACCCGGCTCGGGCCCCAGAAGGTCAGGCCGATCAGGCGGAACATGTAGAAGGCGGTCATCCCGGCCACGATGAACCCGACCAGCCAGACGACGAGGAAGCCGTTCTTGAACGCGCCGGCGAGGATCTCGTCCTTGGAGAAGAACGGCACCAGGGGCGGGATGCCGGCCATCGCCAGGGAGCCGATCAGCATCGTCCAGTAGGTGATCGGGATCTTCCTTGCCAGGCCGCCCATCCGGCGCATGTCCTGCTCGTCGTGGACGGCGTGGATGACCGAGCCCGAGTCGAGGAAGAGGAGGCCCTTGGTGAAGCCCTGGGCGAAGAGGTGGAAGATCGCCGCCACCCAGGCCCCGACGCCGAGGGCGGCGAACATGTAGCCGAGCTGCGAGACCGTCGAGTAGGCGAGGACGCGCTTGATGTCGGTCTGGGTGAACGCGATCGAGGCCGCCAGGATGGCGGTGAAGATGCCGATCGAGGCGACCACGACCATCGCCTCCGGCGCGTGGCCGAAGATCGGGTTCGCCCGGGCGACGAGGTAGACGCCGGCGTTCACCATCGTCGCGGCATGGATCAGGGCAGAGACCGGGGTCGGGCCCTCCATCGCGTCGGGCAGCCAGACGTGGAGCGGGAACTGGGCGCTCTTGCCGACCGCGCCGGCGAAGACGAGCAGGGCGACGACGACGAGCGGGATCGCCAGGGTCGCGTCGGGGGCGATCAGCTTCTCGATCGACTCGCGGATGTTCAGCGTCCCGGTGTTCACGAAGATCGACATGATCCCGAGCGCGAACCCGACGTCGCCGACGCGGTTGACGATGAACGCCTTCTTCGCCGCCAGGGCCGCCGACCGGCGCCGATACCAGAACCCGATCAACAGGTACGAGCACAGCCCGACCAGCTCCCAGGCGACGAAGACGACGAGCCAGCTGTCGGCCAGGACGAGCAGGAGCATCGAGAACATGAACAGGTTGAGATAGGCGAAGAACCGCCAGTACCCCGGGTCGTGGCCCATGTACCCGATCGAGTAGATATGGACGAGCATTCCGACCGTCGTGACCACGATCAGCAGGATCGCGGTCAGGGCGTCGACGTAGAGGCCCGCGTCCACGGTCAGCGAGCCGGCCGGGATCCACTGCCAGAGGGTCACCCCGTGGCCCGCCTCGCCGAACGGCTGGGCATGGCTGAGGGCACCGTAGGCGACGACCATCGCGATCGCCCAGGCGGCCACGATCAGGCCAACCGGCACGAGGCTGGCGGCCGGCCGGCCGAAGCGCGCCTGGAGCCGCCGCCCGAAGAGGGCGCTGAAGACGAAGCCGCCGATCGGCAGGGCGGGGATGAGCGGGATCAGGGTGTCCATCACGGCGTGGTCAGGCTCCCGTCACTGGCGCATCGCGTCGTACTCGTCGACGAGCGGGGTCCGCCGGTTGCGGAAGATCGCGATCACGATCGCGAGTCCCACCGTCGCCTCGGCGGCCGCCACGGCGATCACGATCAGGGCGATCACCGAGGCCTGGTCGCGGAGGGCCGGCACGAACGCACCGAAGGCGACGATCGCCAGGTTCGCCGCATTCAGCATCAGCTCGATCGACATCAGCATGCTGATCGCGTTCCGGCGGGCGAGGAAGCCGAACATCCCGATCGAGAAGAGGATCCCCGACAGGACGAGGTAGGCGTCGAGCGAGTTGGTCACGAGCGGCCTCCTGCCTCCCGCCGGGCGAGGAAGACCCCGCCGATGACGGCCGCGAGGAGGAGGACGCTGACGATCTCGAAGGGCAGGACGTACTGGTCGAAGAGGACCCGGGCGACGGTGTCGGTCGCGCTCCGGACGCGCTCGCCCACGGCGCCCCAGTCGGTCGCGCTGACGGTCAGCGCCAGGACGACCGCCAGCACGATCGCCGCGATCGCGGCCGGCCCGGCCTGGGTCTGGAAGACCAGCCTCGTCGGGGCGTCCTTGGACTCGGTGAGCATGATCGCGAACAGGATCAGGACGCTGATCGCCCCGATGTAGACGAGGACCTGGGCGGCCCCCAGAAGGGGGGCGCCGAGGAGCACGTAGATCCCGGCCAGGCTCAGGAACGAGACGATCATCGCCAGGCCGCAGCGGATGATGTCGCGCATCGTGACCACGAGCAGCCCCGAGCCGAGCATCGTGGCGGCGAGAATCACGAACAGGACGTCATCCCATCCGAGGCCGATGATCGGGACCGCGTCCGGTATCGCCACGACGTTCCTCTCTCCGTCTCTGTCGCTGTCTCTGTCCCGCCGGCCGCCCCTTCGCGTCCCCCTGCCGGTCCGGGACGTCCTCTTACCTGTGCTGGGCGTGGGTTCCGCCGGCCTGGCCGACGCCCTGGCCGGTGCCGCCGCCGTGGCCGTTGCCATGGCCGTTGCCGGGGGCGAGCGCGGCGGGCAGGACCGGCAGAAGCCGGCCCGGGTCGAGCGTCCGGCCCTCGGCCGCCGCCCGGGCGGCCCAGTCGCGTTCACGGCGGATGTAGGTGACCTCGGTCTCCCGGTCGATGCTGGCCAGGGCGATCAGGTCGATCTCCGGCTCCTCGCGACCGGTGTGGGCGAGCTCGAAGTCCCCGCCGTCCCGGAGCGCGTCGTAGGGGCAGGCGTCGACGCAGATGCCGCACAGGATGCAGCGGCTCTCGTCGACCTCGTACTTCTGGAGCACCCGCGGCTTGGGCATCAGGGCGCCGGTCGGGCAGGTCTCGGCGCAGCGGCCGCAGGAGACGCAGGGCGTGTCGTTCAGGCTCATGTCGAGCGGCGTCGTGACGAGCGTGTCGAAGCCGATCCGCATGAAGTCGTAGCACGCCGCCCCGACGACCTCGGCGCAGACGTTGGCACAGCGGCCGCAGTCGATGCAGCGCGACGGCTCGCGCAGGATGAACGCGTGGCTGTCGTCGCGCACGTAGTCGTGGTTGACGCCCGTGAACCGGTTCTCCGTCACGCTCCGGAAGCCGGCCCCGTTCCGGTGTCCCGGCTCGAGCGTCGCGAGGGTGGTCCCGTACTCGATCCCGAGCCGGCGGAGATCGCAGTAGCCGATCGCCTCGCAGGTGCACTGGAGGCAGCGCGTCGACTCGGCGACGGCCTGCTCCCGGCTGTACGGGATCTCGTACTCGACGTAGCTC
>CAYMBB010000032.1:6707-14120 GCA_964388515.1 uncultured Anaerolineaceae bacterium | reverse complement strand
GGTAAGTACCGGGGCCGCGAAGAGGAACGAATCGACCCGGTCGAGGACCCCGCCGTGACCCGGGATGAGCGTCCCGGAGTCCTTCGCCCCGGCGGCCCTCTTGAGCATCGATTCGGCGAGGTCGCCCGCCTGGGCGGCGGCACCCAGGAGCGGCCCGACGATGAGCGCGCCAAGCGGCTGGGCGCCGATCCCCCACAGGACGAGACCGCTGACGATCGTGCAGGCGACGATCCCGCCGACGAGGCCCGCGTACGTCTTCGAGGGCGACAGGTGGGTCAGGAAGCGGGGCCCGCCGATCTGCCGGCCGACGAGATAGGCGCCCGTGTCGTACGCCCAGACGGCCAGGACGAGCAGGAGCAGCCAGGCGCGCTCGGCGCCGAGCGCGGACAGCGGCGCGTCGCCGGGCAGCGTGCCGGCGCGGTCCATGAGCCCGATGACGAAGCCGAGCTGGGCGACGTAGAGCGCGCCGAAGAGGGTCACGATCCAGGCCTCGAGGCCGTCGCGCGGATCGGGCCGGGCGAAGGCAGCCACGGCGAGGACGACCAGCGCGATCCCGACCACGAGCGGTCCGCCGGCCCCGAGCTCCGCCGGCAGCGCGGCGTCGGCGACGAGGGCGAGGGCAACGACCGGACCGAGAGCCGGCAGGGTCGGATAGCCGGCGGCGGCCAGGAGCCGGTACGTCTCGAGCGCGCCGAGCAGGACCCCGATCGCGACCACGGCCACGACCGCCGGCCGCCCGATCGCCAGCGCCAGGAGCAGGAGCGGGACGAAGACCGCCGCGCTCCGGGCACGCTGGCGCATCGTCGACTGCCGCTACCGGCCGAACCGGCGGGTCCGGCGGGCGAACTCGACGAGCGCCGCGTCGAACGCCTCGGGCCCGAAGTCGGGCCACAGGACCGGGCAGGAATAGAACTCCGCGTAGGCCGACTGCCAGATGAGGAAGTTGCTCAGGCGCTGTTCGCCGCCGGTCCGGATGACGAGATCCGGATCGGGCAGCCCGGCCGTGTAGAGCGCCGCGGAGATCGCCTGCTCGTCGATCGCCTCGGCCGCGATGCCGCTCCGGACGAGCCGGCGGACGGCGTCCACGAGCTCGGTCCGCCCGGCGTAGTTGAAGGCGATGTTGAGGAGCAGGCGGTCGCCTGCGGCGGTCGCCGCGAGCGCCTCGCCGATCGAGTGACGGGTCGCCTCGGGTAGCTCGTCAAGCCGGCCGAGCAGCCGGACGCGGATCCCCTGGGTCCGCAGCTCGGCTGTCTCGTTCCGGATCGCCTGCTCGAGGAGGGCGAACAGGCCCGCCACCTCGTCGTCCGGGCGCGCCCAGTTCTCGCGGCTGAAGGCGTACAGCGAGAGGATCGGGATGCCCCGCCGGACGACGTGACGGAGGAGGTTGCGGATCGCCTCGACTCCGGCGGCGTGGCCCTCGAGCTCGGTGAGGCCGCGCTCCCGTGCCCAGCGCCGGTTGCCGTCCATGATGATCGCGACGTGGCGCGGCAGGTCCGTGGCCGGCAGGTCCTCGGCCGGCAGCGCGGGCGCCTCGCCGCGGCTGGGCGCCTCGTCATGGGCGATCGGCGGCGCGTCTGTCGGCCGGGCGAGCGGGGCGCGACTCACTAGACCTCGAGGACCTCCTGTTCCTTGTGCGCCCCGAGCCGGTCGACCTCGGCGATGAAGCGGTCGGTCAGCCGCTGGAGCGCCTCGAGCTCGCGGTGTGCCTCGTCCGCGCCGAGCTCGCCGTCCCGTTCTTCGCGCTTCAGGACGTCGGCCGCCTCGCGCCGGAGGTTGCGGATCTCGACCCGGGCCTCCTCCATCCGGCGGTGGACCTGGCGCACGATCTCGCGCCGGCGCTCCTCGGTCAGCGGCGGGATGTTCAGGCGCACGACCGTGCCGTCGACGTTCGGCATCAGCCCGATGTCGCTCTTGAGGATCGCCTTCTCGATCGCCCCCAGGACCGAGCGGTCCCAGGGCTGGATGACGATCTGGTGCGGCTCCGGGACGCTGATCCCGGCCAGCTGGTTGAGCGGCGTGGGCGTGCCGTAGTACTCGACGTGCAGTCGCTCGACGAGGGCGGTCGAAGCACGACCGGTCCGGATGCCCTGGAAATCGCGCTCCATCACCTCGACCGCGCGCGCCATCTTGTGCTCCGTCGAGGCGAGGACTTCGCTGCTCATGCGCTCGTCCCTCCATCGGGCTCGGATGTGATCAGCGTCCCCACCGGCTCACCGAGGGCCACCCGCCGGATGTTGTCCGGGCGGTTCAGGTCGAAGACGATGATCGGCAGGTCGTTCTCCATGCACAGCGAGACGGCGGTGGCATCGAGGACCTGCAACCGGTCCCGGAGCAGGTCCGCGTAGGCCAGCCGATCGTAGCGCCGGGCGCCCGGATGCGTGAGCGGGTCCGCGTCGTAGACCCCGTCGACCTTCGTCGCCTTGAGGATCACCTCGGCCCCGATCTCGACCGCCCGCAGGGCGGCCGCCGTGTCGGTCGTGAAGTACGGATTGCCCGTGCCGGCGGCGAGGATGACGACCCGGCCTTTCTCGAGGTGGCGGACGGCCCGGCGCCGGATGTACGGCTCGGCGACCTCGTTCATCCCGAGCGCGCTCATCACCCGGGTCTGGACGCCGACCCGCTCGAGCGCATCCTGAAGGGCGAGCGCGTTCATCACCGTGGCCAGCATGCCGATGTAGTCGCCGGTGGCCCGATCCATCCCCCGCGCCGCGGCTGCCAGGCCGCGGAAGATGTTCCCGCCGCCGACGACGATCCCGATCTCGACCCCGAGCCGGTGCACCTCGGCGACCTGGTGGGCGATGAACGTGCAGAACGCGGGATCGACCCCGTACTGGCGGTCACCAAGGAGCGCCTCGCCGGAAAGCTTGAGCAGGATCCGCCGATAGCGCAGCCCGGCCGGGCGCTCGCCCGTCACCTCGGCCGGCGCCTCGCCCGTGAGGCGGGCGTCGCTCACAACTCCTCCCCGAGAGCGTAGCGGGCGAAGCGCCGGACCCGGATGTTCTCGCCGATCGTCGAGATCCGCTCGTTGATCAGCTCGCGTACCGTCCGCTCCTCGTCCCGGAACGGCTGCTCGTAGAGGCAGACCTGCGAGTACCACTTGCGCAGCTGACCCTCGACGATCTGGGCCCGGATCGCCTCCGGCTTCTTCTGCGTCGCCTCGTCGGCGAGCAGCTCGGCCTTCTTCCGCTCGAGGTCCGCGGCCGGGATCCGATCGATGTCGACGTACAGCGGCGCCATGCCGGCTACCTGGATCGCCAGGTCGCGCACGAGACGCTGGAACTCCTCGGTCCGGGCCACGAAGTCGGTCTCGCAGTTCACCTCGATCAGCACGCCGACCCGGCCACCGGTGTGGATGTAGCTTCCGATCAGGCCCTCGCGTGCCTCGCGACCCGCCTTCTTGGCCGCCGCCGCGAGCCCGCGTTCGCGCAGGACGGCCACCGCCCGCTCGACATCGCCCCCGGCTTCGACCAGAGCTCGCTTGCAGTCCATGAAGCCGGCGCCGGTTCGCTCACGCAGTTCCTTGACCGCCTCCGCCGAGATGTCCGCCATGCCTGTCAGTCGCTCCTGTTCCTGGTCACCGGCCAGCAGGCCGGGCGACACGTTCGTGATGCGCCGGTCCCCCGGCGTGCTCGTTCGCTCTGGAACCTCAACCGCCGGCCGGCCCGGCCAGCTCGCCGGCCGCACCGACCCCGGAGGCCTCGCCGGCGGCCCGGGCCAGCTCGGCCGCGATCTCCTCGGGGCTCGCCTCGGGCACCGGAGCGGGCTCGGCGCCGCGGACCGGATGGGCGCCCGGAAGCAGTTCCTCGTCCTCGAGATCCGGCTCGAAGGTCAGTGCGCCGCCACCGGCGAGGGCGGCCACGAGCTCGTCGGAGGGGACCTCCTCGAGCTCGGGTTCGACCGCCAGGACAGGTTCCGGTTCGGCGGCCCGGGCGGCCCGCTCGCGCTGGCCTTCGATCGCCGCATCGGCCACGAGCGAGCAGATCAGTCGGATCGCCCGGATCGCGTCGTCGTTGGCCGGGATGATGTAGGTCAGCTCGTCGGGGTCGACGTTCGTGTCGCCCGTCCCGATCACCGGGATCTCGAGCTTCAGCGCCTCGGTGACCGCGATCCGCTCGCGGTGGGGGTCGACGATGAAGATCGCCCCCGGCAGACGCTTCATGCGCCGGATGCCACCGAGCGTCGCGTTCAGCTTGTTCAGCTCCTCGGTCAGCTTGGCCGCCTCCTTCTTCGGCAGCCGCTCGAGCTCGCCCGCCTGCTGGCGCGCCTCGAGCTGCTCGAGCAGACCGATCCGCTTCCTGATCGTCACGAAGTTCGTCAGCATCCCGCCCAGCCAGCGCCGGTTGACATAGGGCATCCCGGCCCGGGTCGCCTCCTGGGCGACCGGCTCCTGGGCCTGCTTCTTCGTGCCCACGAACAGGACCGTGTCGCCGCGGGCGACCGTCTCGCGAACCGCGTCGAGGGCGATGTCGAGCCGCTTGACGGTCTGGGCGAGGTCGATGATGTGGATCCCGTTGCGCTCGGCGAAGATGAACGGGCGCATCTTGGGATTCCAGCGGCGGGTCTGGTGACCGAAGTGGACGCCGGCCTCGAGGAGCTGCCGCATGGAGACGGATGGCACGGTGATTGACCTCCTGTTCGGTTGTTCCGCCGCGAGCCCCGGTCGCCGGGAACCGCCACCGGGCTGCGCCTCGGTCAACGGCACCGTCCCGGTCGGAACGGCTCGCGTGTGATCTCCGCGACTGCGACGTCGAGCGTCGGGCGCGGGCAGGACAGATGGCCGTCGCCGGCCGGGCCGGAGTGTAGCACAGGCACGACCGCGGTCCGGCCGGGCATCTCGCTCGCGGCGGATCCGCTCGCCAGGCGCTCGGGACGCACGGCTCAGGCGCCCGTCACCGCCCGGTGATGACGGATGCGCGGCGGCCCATCCGGCGCCCCCGGCGGTTCGACCACGACGAGGTCGACCCGGAGCGGGAGACGCGGCAGGGGCGTGCCGTCGGGCAGCCGGCCGCGCTCCCGGAGCCCGAGCAGCGCAGCCACGACGTGGGCGCGCTTGCGCCGGTCGAATGTCTCCTCGGGCAACCCGAACGACCGGCTCGCCCGCCAGCGAACCTCGACCGCGACGAGCGCGCCGGGCGGAGCAGGGTCGATGGCCACGAGGTCGAGCTCGCGCCGCCCGACGCGCACCTGGCGACCGAGCACCGTCCAGCCGGCGGCTTCGAGGCGGGCGGCAACGGCGGCCTCACCGGCGTCACCGCGCTCCTGGGCCGTGGTCCGTGCCATCGGGCCAGTATCCGCCGGGCCGCTCACCGGCCACGTACCTGGGGCCGGCCGGGATCGACCCGCGCCGGGGTCGGGCCCGGTGCGGGTCAGCCGTCGGGCTCGTCGAACCCGCTCTCCGGGGCACCCTCGCCGGCGGCGAACAGGTCGAGCGGGACCTGCTCGCCGGCGAGCGTGCGCTGGAGGGCGAGGAAGCTGCGCCGGTGGAGCGGCGTCAGACCGAGCCGGCGGATCGCGTCGCGGTGCTCGCGCGTGGCGTAGCCCTGGTTGCGCTCCCAGCCGTAGCCCGGGTGGCGGACCGCGAGGCGGGCCATCATCCGGTCGCGGACGACCTTGGCCACGATCGAGGCGCAGGCGATCGAGTAGCACTGCGCGTCGCCGTCGACGATCGCGCTGTACGGCCCGACCTGGGCCTCGAAGCCGACGATCGGGAGCCCGTCGACGAGCACGTGGTCATGACCACCCAGCCGCGAGATCGCGCGCCGCATCGCCAGGTGCGTGGCGTGGTAGATGTTCAGGCGGTCGATCTCGGCGACCGAGGCCGCCCCGACCCCGACGGCGAGGGCACGGCGCCGGATGACCGGCTCGAGCCGTTCGCGCTGGGCGGGCGAGAGCGTCTTCGAGTCGCGGACCCCGGGGATCGGCCGGCAGTTCGGGGGCATGATCACCGCGGCCGCGACGACGGCTCCGCAGGTTGGCGCGACGCCGACCTCGTCGACCCCCGCCACCCGCCGCAGCCCGGTCCGCCAGAGCGAGCGCTCGAGATGGAGCCGGGGAACGGTCGGGGTCATCGCCGGCGCATCGGCTGGTCTCGGGCCGGACGGGCCGGGCGGCGGCCCGCCCGCGGCCGCCGCGACGGTCAGCCGTTCGTCAGTCGTCGCTCGCGCAGGGTCGCGGCCTTGCCCACCCGCCGGCGGAGGAAGTAGAGCTGGGCGCGCCGGGCCTGGCCGTGGCGCACCACCTCGATCTTCTCGATCCGCGGGCTGTTCACCTTGAACGTCCGCTCGACGCCGACACCGCTGGCGATCCGGCGGACGGTGATCGAGCGGGTGATCCCGCCGCCGCGCAGGCGCATGACCGTCCCCTCGAAGACCTGGATCCGCTCGCGGTTCCCCTCGACGACCTTGGCCGAGACGCGGACGGTGTCGCCCGTGGCAAGCTCGGGCAGGTCGGTGCGAAGCTGGTCCTGGACGATCTCGTCGAGCACGTTCACGGCGTTCCTACTTTTCGGTCGGCAGGGTGGCTGCGGGGTGGGCGTGGAGGAGTGGGCCGCGCAGGCGACCGACGGCGGAGTATAGCACCTCTCAGGCACGCGACGCGGTCGGCGTCGCGCTCAGCTCGTCCGGGTCAGGCCTCGGGCGCCGGAGGGCCGTCCCCGCCCGCGGCGCGCCCCCGGTCCGGCGCCAGGGGCCCCTCGGCCGGCGCCGGCGCGACCTCCGGCGGCGTTGTCGGGCTCGCTCCCAGCTCGTCGAGCTCGGCCCGGATCTCATCGAGCAGGGCGTGCTCCTCGGTCGTGAAGGCGCGTCCCTCGAGCAGGTCCGGCCGGCGCAGCAGCGTCCGGCGCAGCGACTCCTTCAGGCGCCAGCGGCGGACCGCGCCGTGGTCGCCGCCGGCCAGGACCGCCGGCACCGCCATGCCCATGAAGACCGGTGGCCGGGTGTACTGAGGGTACTCGAGCAGGCCCGAGGTGAACGACTCCTCGGCCGTCGAGGCCTCGTCGATCGCACCGGGCAGGAGCCGGATGACGGCATCGATCACGACCAGGGCGGCCAGCTCGCCGCCGGTCAGGATGTAGTCCCCGATCGAGAGCTCGAGGTCGACGAGGGCCCGGATCCGTTCGTCGACCCCCTCGTAGCGCGGGCAGAGGAAGACCAGGTGACTCGCCCCGGCCAGTTCGTGCGCCTTCGCCTGCCGGAACGGCTGGCCGGCCGGATCGAGGAGGATCGCGATCGAATCGTCGCGGCGGAGCTCGGCCAGGGCGGCGGCCACCGGCTCGGGTCGCAGGACCATCCCGGCCCCCCCGCCGTAGGTGTAGTCGTCGACGCTCCGATGGCGCCCCAGGCCCCAGCGGCGCAGGTCGTGGACCCGGATCGCGGCCAGGCCACGTTCCTGGATGCGGGCCGGGATGCTGTCCGA
>CAYMBB010000032.1:5212-6607 GCA_964388515.1 uncultured Anaerolineaceae bacterium | reverse complement strand
GCGGCGGCCGGACCGGGCGCACCTTCACCGGTCGCAGGTCGAGGCCCACCGCGTCGACCACGATCTCCTGCCGGCGCGGGGCGAAGACGCGCACGAACTGCCGGACGACCGGGACGTCGAACTCGCCGTAGCGTTCGCCGCGCACGACGAGCGTCTCGGTCTCGCCGGTCCGGTAGACGTCGACGACCGTCCCGAGCTCGGCGCCCTCGAGGTCACGGACCGTCGCCCCGATCACCTCGTGCCAGTAGTACTCGCCCGTGCCGAGCTCCTCGCCCGGCTCGACGATCGCCTCGAGGAACGCGTCGCGCAGTGACTCGGCCGCCGTCCGGTCGGGGATCTCGGCGAAGCGCAGCCGCCAGCCGGGACCGTCGGCGACCGCGGCAACGATCGTCAGCGGCTCGGCGCTCCCCTCGCGATGGAGGCGTCGTCCGGGAGCGAAGCGCTCGGCCGGGCGGTCGGTCAGGACCTCGACCCGGACCGCGCCGCGCAGCCCGTGGATGCTCCGGACGCGGCCGACGACGAGCCGCTCGCCGACGCTCAGAGAATCTCGAGCGACACCGGCTCGCCGTCGCGAGCCGCGGTCACCTTGAGGAGCGTGCGCAGCGCCTTGGCCACGCTCCCGTTGCGCCCGATCACCTTGCCCATGTCGTCCTCGGCCACGTGGAGCTCGATGACCGTGCCCTCCGGCTCGCGGACGACCTCGACCCGGACGGCGTCGGGGTTGTCGACGAGCGAGCGGGCGACGTATTCGACCAGATCCCTGGCTGCCACCGCCGCCTCCTACTTGGCGGCCGGCAGGATGCCGGTCGCGCGCATCAGGCGGGCGACGGTCTCCGACGGCTGGGCACCCTGGGCGAGCCACTTCTTCGCCTTGTCGGCGTCGATCGCGATCTCGACCGGGTCGGTGCGCGGGTTGTAGTGGCCGATCGTCTCGAGCGAGCGACCGTCACGCGCGTTGCGGCTGTCGGCCACGACGACACGATAGGCCGGCTGCTTCGTCGCGCCGACCCGCGTCAACCGGATTCTGACTGCCATGAACCGGGAACCTCCTTCTGGATGAGCCGTTGACACTCGCTCCGGGGCGATCCCGGGGCGACGATGATCACCTGGTCGTGACGATGAAGCGTACCCGGATCGGGTCGCCGGCGAGTCCGGCCCCGGCGAGCGCGCCGAGCGGCTCGAGGAACGGCCGGACCTCCTGCTCATAGCGGGCCCGCTCGCCGGCCGGCAGGAGGGCGGCCGACGATTCGATCAGCCCGGCCAGATCCACGTAGACCTGGCCCGCGTTCGGGGAACCGGCCCGCTCGATCGCGGCCCGGTAGCGAGGGCTCGCGGCCAGGGTCGTCCCGGCCGTCGTGTCGATCACCTGCCTGACGAACGGATCGCCGAGACCGA
>CAYMBB010000032.1:0-5112 GCA_964388515.1 uncultured Anaerolineaceae bacterium | reverse complement strand
GTCGTCCCGGCCGTCGTGTCGATCACCTGCCTGACGAACGGATCGCCGAGACCGACCACGAACATTCCCTTCTGGAGCGTCCAGGCGAACACGAGCCGGCCGCCGGCCGGGACGGGGGCCTCCCCGGGCGCGGCCGCGCCGAAGAGCCGGGCCGGGTCGCCCAGGTCGACGCTCGTGATCCGGCCCGCCCCGTACGGCTCGTCGCGGACCTCGATCCCGGCCGCGCCACCGGCCAGTGTCAGCAGGTCCCGGAGCGAGGCGAGGCGTGCCGCCGCGGCCGTCTCGTCGACGACCGAGACGACGAGCCCGCCGTCGAGCGTCCCGCCCTGGCCGGTTACGACGAGCGCGCCATCGCCCATCCAGGACGTGAACGAGTCGAGCCCGCCGAGGGTACCGAGCGCCAGCTCGAGCTGCTTCGCACCGTCGGCTGTGCGCGGGTCGGCCGCCAGGCGCTTGATCAGGTCGCCGATCGCGAGACCGACGTCATGAGCCTCGGCGGCCACGAGCGTCGTCGCCGGCAGGCGGCTGGCGAGCGTGCTCGGCCGGTTCGTCACCGCCCGCCCGCTCTCGAGGGCCGGGCTCGTGATCAGCGCCTCGAGCGCGTCGCCGTGGGCCCGCAGGGCGAGCCCGGCCCAGGCGGGCAACTCGTTGGCCAGCGCTCCGTCGAGCGCCGCGCCCGCCGGCAGCGCGCCCAGGGCGGCGCCGACGACCCGGCGCGGGTCGAGCCAGGCGACCGCCAGGCTGTCGCCGCCGAACGACGCGAGCGCCGCCCGGAACGACGGGGACGACGCGAACGGCCCGCTGCCCCGCGTGTCGATCGCCGCTTCGACCGCGCCGCGTTCGCCGGCCAGGAGGACCGTCTCGACGACGCCGGCCGCCCACGCCTGGCCGCCGGCCGTGCCCACGATCAGCTCGACGCCCGCGTACGTCGCGCTCCCGTCGCCCGCCGACCGGACGGTCGAGTCGAGCCACTGCCGGGCCGCCGCCGGATCTTTCGTCGCCGCCACGAGGAGGGAAGGCGCATCCTGGCCGGCGGCCGGCGGCGGGCCGCTGACCGCGAGCGCGAGCGCGTCGCCGAGCCAGGGCTTGACGGCCGAATAGCTGGTCCGGCCACCGCTCGCCTCGCCCGCGAGCCGGTCGAGCAGGTCGGTCAGCTTCGCATCGAGCTGAGCCCGATCGGCGAATCCCGGAAACCGGGCCAGGAAGTCGATCGCCTGGCGACCCTGGTCGCCCGGCGGCTCGAGCCGCACCTCGGCGTAGGCGTACGTGTCCGCCGGTACCCAGCCCGCCAGCCGGCTGGCCGCGCCACCGCCGGAAACGAGGACGAGCAGGGCCGCGGTCAGGGCGACCACGAGCCCGGTGACGAGGAGCGCGAACGCCCAGCGCCGGCGGCCCGGCCCGGGCTGGGCGATGGGCGGCACGGCCGGCACCGCGGCCGGTCCCTCCCCGGCCGGCGACGGCGCGGCCGCGAGCGGCGCCTCGCCGATCACTGGGGGCGGCACCTCCCCGAACCCCGCGGGTGCCATGTCGCCGGCCTCGGCGGGCGGCAGCGTGGGCGGGATCGTCTCGTCGGTCATCTGGTCAGCGCCGCCCGAGCAGCCCGGCCGGCCCGCGCCGACCGGCCCCGGCGAGCTGCTTCATCAGCTTCTGCATCTCGGCGAACTGCTTGACCAGCCGGTTGACGTCGGTCAGGGTCGTCCCCGAGCCGGTCGCGATCCGGCGCCGGCGCGACGCGTTCAGGATCGTCGGGTCCCGCCGCTCGCGCGGGGTCATCGAGCGGATGATCGCCTCGACCCGCCGGAGCTCGCCCCGGTCGACCGCCGCTTCCGCCTCGCGGGCCATCCCGCCCATGCCCGGGATCATGCCCAGGATCTGGCCGAGCGGGCCCATCTTCTGGACCTGCTGGAGCTGGTCGAGCATGTCGTCGAGGGTGAACGTCGCCCGCCGGAACTTCTCCTCGAGCTTTGCCGCCTGCTGCTGGTCGAACGTCTCCTGGGCACGCTCGACGAGGGTGAGGACGTCGCCCATGCCCAGGATCCGCCCGGCCAGCCGGTCGGGGTGGAAGACCTCGAGCGCCTCGCTCTTCTCGCCCGTGCCGATGAACTTCACTGGCAGGCCGGTCACGGCGCTGATCGAGAGGGCGGCCCCACCCCGGGCGTCACCGTCGATCTTGGTCAGGACGAGACCGGTCAGCGGGACGGTCGCCTCGAACGCCTGGGCGACCGCAACCGCCTCCTGGCCGGTCATCGCGTCGACGACGAGCAGCGTCTCGACCGGCTTCACCGCCGCGACGAGGGCGGCCAGCTCGCGCATCAGCTGCTCGTCGACCGTCAACCGGCCGGCGGTGTCGACGATCACCACGTCGCGCCCGCTCCGCCGGGCCGCCTCGACGCCGCCGCGCACGATCTCGACGACCGGCGTCCCGACCCCCGCGCGGTGAACGGGCAGGCCGAGCCCGGCGCCGAGCGCCTCGAGCTGGTCGGCTGCCGCCGGACGGTACGGGTCGGCGGCCACGAGCAGCGGGCGACGGCCGAGCTTGACGACCTGGCGGGCGAGCTTGGCGGCGGTCGTCGTCTTGCCCGAGCCCTGGAGCCCGGCGAGCACGACCACCGCCGGCGAGCCGGCCAGGTGGAAGGTCCGGTCGCCGGCCGAGAGGAGCGCCGTGAGCTCTTCGTGGACGATCTTCACGACCTGCTGGCCGGCGGTCAGGCTGTGGAGGATCTCGGCCCCCACCGCCCGCTCGCGAACCCGCCCGACGAAGTCGCGCACGACCCGGAAGTTGACGTCCGCTTCGAGCAGGGCGAGCCGGACCTCGCGCAGGGCGGCGTCGACGTCGGCCTCGCTCACCCGGCCGCGGCCGGTGAGCGTGCCGAGCGTCCGGCGCAGTCGATCGCTCAGGGCATCGAACATCGCTGGTCGGACTCCTGCTGGTCGGATCCGGCGGCACCTGCCGCCGGCGGGGCGCGGGTTCTGGCGCTCCGGGGCGCCGACAGTGTACGCCAACCCCTCCCGAGGAGCGACCGGGCCCGGCTCGGCCGGGAAGCGACGAACGGGCCGGACGGATCCGTCGAGCGGGTCAGGTGAAGAGGGCGGCCACGAACGCGTGCGGGTCGAACGGGAGCAGGTCGGCGACCTGCTCGCCCACCCCGACGTACCGGACCGGCAGGCCGAGGGCGTCCTCGATCGCAAACACGATCCCGCCCCGGGCCGTCGAATCGAGCTTCGTGAGCACGATCCCGGTCAGCCCGACGGCCTCGTGGAACGCTTTCGCCTGGGCCAGGCCGTTCTGGCCGGTCGTGGCGTCGAGGACGAACAGGACCTCGGGGCGGGCGCCCGGCAGCCGGCGGTCGATCACCCGGCGGATCTTCGCCAGCTCGTCCATCAGGCTCACCTTCGTGTGCAGCCGGCCGGCCGTATCGGCGATCACGACGTCGACCCGGCGCGCCACGGCCGCGTCGAGCGCGTCGTACACGACCGCCCCGGGATCGGCGCCCGGGGCGTGGGCAACGATCCCCGCCCCGACCCGCCGGGCCCAGGCCTCGAGCTGCTCGATCGCCGCCGCCCGGAACGTGTCCGCGGCCGCGACCAGGACCGACCGCCCCTCGGCGCGGTAGCGGTGGGCCAGCTTGCCGATCGTCGTCGTCTTGCCCGTGCCGTTGACGCCGACGACGAGGACGACCGCCGGCTGGCCGGCGACGGCGGGTGAGGGCGACCAGTGCGGGTCGCTCGGGACGAGCAGGCCCTCGAGCTCCGCCCGCACCGCCGCCTCCGGACCGGCCGGATCGTGCCGGGCCCGAGCCCGTTCGACGATCCGCATCGCAAGCAGGGCGCCGACGTCGCCTGCGATCAGCGTCTCCTCGACCTCGTCCCAGGATGGCCCGTCGGGCTGCCCACCGAGGAGCAGCCCACGCAGGCGCGACATGAAGCCGCCTCGGCTCTTCTCGAGGCCGGCCGCCAGGTCGCCGGCCGCCGGCCCGCCGGCGGAGGTCGTCGAACCCGATGTCGTCGGACCGCCCAGGCCCGGATCGTGGGGCGGCTCGTAGCCCGGCTCCGGGAACGGCTCGTACTCCGGCACCGGCGGTCCCGGCTCGTAGTGCGGTTCCTCGGCCGGCTCGTAGCCCGGCTCCGGGAACGGCTCGTAGTGCGGCTCCTCCTCGGGCGCCACCTCGGGCGGCAGCTCGGGCAGCTGCGGCGTCGGCGGTTCACGCTCGGCTCGTGACACGGCTGCCACGGCGGAACCCGCCGGATCGGTCGCTCGTCGTCGTCGGAACAGGCCCATCATCCTCCCGCGTCCGCCGGGGGGTCAGCGGGCCGGTCGCCCGGCCGCCCGGCGTTCGGCGATCGCCTGCGCCTCCTCGAGTCGCAGGCTGATCACCCGGCTGACCGAGTCGTCGCCCACGGTCACCCCGTAGAGCGCATCGGCCTCCTCGATCGTACCCCGATTGTGGGTGATGACGATGAACTGGGTCTGGTGGGCGAGGCTGCGCAGGGCGTCGGCGAAGCGCCCGATGTTCGCCTCGTCGAGGGCGGCATCGACCTCGTCGAGGACGCAGAACGGGACGGGGCGGACTTCGAGCATCGCGAACAGGAGCGCGACCGCGGTCAGGGCCCGCTCACCGCCCGAGAGCATCGCCAGCGCCTGGGCCTTTTTGCCCGGCGGGCGGGCCACGATCTCGACCCCCGTCGCGGCCAGGTCCCCCGGCTCGGTCAGCGACAGGCGGGCGAAGCCACCGCCGAAGAGCTGGCGGAAGCGGATGTCGAACGCACTCTCGAGGGCCCGGAACGTGGCCTGGAACTGCTCGGCGACGAGCGTGTTCAGCTCGTCGATCAGGGCGCGCGTCCGCTCGATCGCCGCCCGCAGGTCCGCCTGCTGGGCTTCGAGCTGCTCGAGCCGCTCGCGGAGCGCGGCGTACTCCTCGACCGCGAACGGATTCGCCGCCCCGAGCTCGTGGTAGCGCCGGCGCAGCCAGGCGATCCGCCCCGGCGACGGCAGGTCGGCCGGGGGCGGGCTGACCGCCCAGATCGGTGCCTGCGCCGCCAGCGCGGATACGGGGTCCCCCGGCTCGGCGGCGGACGGCACCCCCGCCCCGACGCCCGGCCCCTCCTACACTC
>CAYMBB010000031.1:5539-14416 GCA_964388515.1 uncultured Anaerolineaceae bacterium | reverse complement strand
GCCAGCTGGCGGGTGGGGGAGCGGGCGCGAAGCCGGAGCCAGGGCTGGGAGGGCCGGATCGCCGCCCTCGAACGCGGCGGCCGGCGGGCGACCCTCGAGGCGGGCGGCCTGCGGGTGACGGTCGGACTCGACGACCTCGAGCCGCTCGTGCCGCTCGGGGGCGACGGTGGCGGCCGGGCCGGGGACGCGGGACGACCCGTCCGCGACCGGGCGACGGCGGCCGGGGGAGGGGAGACGACCGGCGGAACCGCGTCGGCGATCCGGCTCGATAGGACGCGCTCGGTCGCCTCGTCGCTCGACCTGCGCGGGGCGCGGGTGGAGGAGGCGCTCGCCGTCCTGGGCCGCTATCTCGACGACGCGGTGCTCGCCGGGCTCGAGCGGGTGACGATCATCCACGGCCTCGGTACCGGGGCGCTCCGTGACGCGGTCCGGTCGTTCGCGGCCGGCCATCCGCTCGTCCGGTCGGTCCGGGCCGGCGAGCGCGGCGAAGGGGGAGACGGGGCGACGATCGTGGAGCTGTAGCGGGCGCCGGGCGGCGGCTTCAGCGCCCGGTCACCCGCGCGCCCGGTCACGGGGCGCGGACCGCGCGAGTCGCCAGGCGAGGGCCGCGAGTGGGTTGGCCGCCAGCTCGTGGGCTCGGACGTGGACGACACCCTGGGCCCCGAAGCTGCGCTTGAACTCGTAGAGCGACCAGAGCGGATGCTCGGGACCGGCCGGCAGCCCGGGGGCGGTCGGGGTGTCCACCCCGCCCAGGTCGAGCTCCGCGTAGCCGGTCCCGGCCGCCCAGCGGATCACCGCCCAGTGGAGGTAGCGGTTCGCCTCGGCCCGCGGCATCCCCGGCTCCGGGTTCGACCCGGCCTGGAAGAGGACGAGTCGCCGGCCGCAGGTGAGCAGGAGCATCCCGGCGACGCGCCGCCCGTCGAGCGAGGCGAACCACAAGTGCGCCAGACCGGCGTCGCCCAGGCGGCGCCACTGGGCGAGCAGGTAGCCAGGCTCGCGAACGATGAACCCGCGGCGGCCGCCCGTCTCGGCCAGGAGGCCGTGGAAGGCGGCGAGCGCCTCCTCGCGCCGGTCCGGGTCGGCCAGGTCGACCAGCTCGGCGACGATCCCGAGGCGGCGGGCCCGGTTGATCAGGTTCGCGGTGCTGCTGCCAAGGAGCCGGTGCTGCGGCTCTTCGTCCGCGTGGAGCGGCACGATCGTCGCGGTGCGCGAAACCTGGATCTCGCGCGACGCGGGCCGGAAACCGGACCGCGCGAACGCCGCCACGAGCGGCCCCTCCTCCTCCCAGGCCGGATCGACGGTCAGCACGAGCGCCGCCCGGGCCCGGGCCACGGCTCGCAGCCCCTCCAGGGCGGCCGTGGCGGCCTCGACATCCGGCCGGAGCAGGATCGGGCCGCGGGGCGCGTAGAGCAGGCGTGACGGGAGCAGCGGCAGCCGGGCGAGGAAGGGCAGCGCGGGCCGCTCCTGGAGCGACGCCACGGCCACGACCTCGCCGCCCGCCCGGAAGAGATAGCGCCGCGGCGTCCAGCCGAGCGAGCGCTTCAGCTCCCCCCAGGCGTGGGACTGGAAGGCGTGTCCGGCGGGGCTGCGAGCGGCCAGCGCGTCCCAGCGCGGCGCCTCCCAGCCGGTCACCTCCTCGAGCTCGACCCCGGCCCTCATGGGCTCGACCGCCGCAGGAACCGGCGGCGCCCGAGCAGGTCCGCCAGGTACTCGAGCTCGGGGACGCGGAGGGCGAGCGCGTACAGCCCGTAGGTGAGGCCGGCGAGCGCGCTCGCGACGCCGAGCTGGAGGACGACGCGCTCGAGCCCGGGTCCCGGCGCGATCGTCCGGACCGCGCCCGACGCCAGCCACGCGGCGCCGGCCGCCAGCGCCGCCCCGCCGGCGAACAGGAGGCCGCCGCGCCCGACCGCCGCCAGGTCGAACTCGCCCACGCGCCGCCGGAGCAGGACGAGCAGGAGCCCGGCCTCGAGGCACGAGCCGAGGCCGATCGCGAGGGCCAGCCCGCCCAGACCGAGCCGGTCCACGAGCAGGAGCGCGAGCACGACGTCGACGACGACCGAGGCGAGGGCCGCCAGGACAGGGGTGAGGGTGTCCTTGCCGGCATAGAACGCACGGGCCAGGACCGCGATCATCGCCTCGGGCACGAGCGCGACGAGAAAGAAGAGGAGCGTCTCGGCCGCCCGGTCGACCGCCAGCGGATCGAACCGGCCGTACCCAACGAGGAGCCCGACGAGCGGCACCCGGAGCACGGCCATCACCCCGCCCAGGGGGAGCATGACGAACAGGATCAGCCGGAGCGAACGGGCGACGAGGTCGGCGAAGCGCTCCGGCGAGCCGACCGCGATCGCCCGGGCCATCGAGGGCAGGAGCGCGACGCCGAGCGGGACGCCGACGACCCCGACCGGGATCTGGAGGATCAGGAAGGCGACGACGTAGATCGAGATCGCCCCCTCGCCGAGCTGCGAGGCGAGCATCGTGTTGACCAGGAAGACGGCCTGGACCGCCCCGAGCCCGATCGCGCGCGGCACGAGCAGGGCGATCGTCTGGCGGACGGCCGGGTCGCGCAGCTCGATCGTCGGGCTGTACCGGGCGCGCCGGCGGAGCTGTGGCAGCTGGATCGCGACGTGGCCGGCCGAGCCGAGAACGACCCCCAGGGCGAGGCCGGTGACCCCCAGCGACGGCGCCAGGAAGATCGCCCCGGCGATGATCCCGAGGTTGTAGGCGATCGGGGCAAGGGCGGACGCGGCGAACAGGCCGAGGCTGTTCAAGGTGCTCGTGGCGACCGCCCCGAGGGCCAGGAAGATCGGCGCGGCGAGCATCAGCCGGGTCAGCCCGACGGCCTGGTCGAGCCGCGCCGCGTCGAACCCCGGCGTGATCGCCCGGAGCAGTTCCGGGGCCCAGATGCCGGCCGCGACGGCGAGGGCGACGAGGACGAGGAGCATCAGGTTCGCGACGCTCGACACGAGCCGCCAGGCGCGCGGCACCTCGCCCCCGGCCAGCAGGCTGGTGGCCATCGGGACGAGCGCCGACGAGAGCGCCCCGGCCGCCACCAGCTGGAAGATCGCGTCCGGGATCCGGAACGCGGCGAAGTAGGCGTCGAGGTCGGGACTCGCCCCGAAGGTCGCCCCGATCACCGCCAGGCGGAGCCAGCCCAGGAGGCGCGAGGCGAGGAAGGCGACGCCGAGGATGACGCCGGCGCGGGCGATCGCCCGACCGGCCGAGGCAGCGGGCAGGGCCGCGGGCGAGTCCGGCGCCTCGTCCGCGGTCAGGGGCAGGCCACCTTCTTCGGGTCGGCCAGGCGCAGGTCGACCGAGGTGCCCGGCGGCACGACCGTCCCCGGGGCCGGGTTCTGGTCAGCGACGACCCAGTCCGGGGCCGGGTTGTTCGGGGTCACGTTCCCGATCGCGAGCTGGTTGGCGGTCAGCGACTCGCCCACGACGTCGAGCGACTGGCAGCGGAAGTCACCGACCACGACCGCGCTCGGCGGTGGCGGCGTGCTCGGGCACGGTCCGAGCGCCGGATCGCAGGGCGGCGGCGTCGTCTGGCACGGTCCGAGCAGCGGATCGCAGGGCGGCGGCGGGGGGGGCACCACCGGGGTGCACGTCTCGGTCGGCGGGAACGGCGCGCCCCACGTCTTGCCGTACGGGTTGTACGAGTTGTTGTAGAAGTAGCTCGTCTTCGTCTTCTGGGGTCCGCCCCGGACGCCCGGTCCCTTCATCGCCCGCTTGATCCAGTCCTCGGTGAACGGGCGCCAGGCCGGGAAGGCCGATTCGACCCGCGACAGGTCGAGGAAGCCCTGGGTCTCCTTCGGTCCGGCGCAGCCGTCCTGCCAGAGCAGCCCGGTCGCCGCGTCGACATCGAGCGGCACCTTCGTGTCGTCGATCCGGGTCGGTACCGTGCCGTCGATGAAGACCTCGTTCACGGTCTGGGTCGTGAACGGTCCCGGCAGGAGACCGCTGAACGCGTCGACCCGGGCCTGGACGATCCCGTCAGGCCTCGGGAAGTCGGTGATCGGGGTTCCCTTCGTCACCTCGGTCAGGAACGACTGCCAGACCGGGGTCGGCCCCTCGAGCGAGAAGATCCCGCCGGTCTCGGAGTTGTCGCTGTTGCCCATCCAGACCCCGACCGCCAGGGCCGGCTCGTTCGGATCCGCGGGCGGCGCGATGTAGCCGAAGGCGGCAAGGTCCTTCGTGTCGTTCGTCGTCCCGGTCTTCAGGGCCGCCGGCCGGCGCCGCGAGCCGTCGATGATCTGCGCCCGGCCCCAGTACGGGTTCTGGCGCGGGTTCGTGTTCCCGGCCAGGATGTCGGTGATCACGTAGGCCGCCTGGGGACTGACGACCTGCCTGGCGGCCGGCTTCGTGTCGGGCGTCGGCCAGATCTGGTTGCCGTCGCTGTCGGTGACCGAGAGGATCATCGTCCGGGGCACGAGCGTGCCGCCGTTCGCCAGCGCGCCGTAGGCCCCGAGCAGATCGATCGGGTGCAGCTCGAGGGTCCCGATCGCGATCGAGACGCCGGCCGTGTTCTGCGGCTTCTGGAACTGGATCCCGAACCGCTTCGCGACCTCGAACACGTGGTCCGGGCCGTTGATCGCCGCCGCCTTGATCGCCGGGATGTTGAGCGAGAACTGGAGCGCCTGGCGAAGACGGAGCGGGCCGCGCTCGAGGCCGTCGGCGTCGGTCGGGGTGTAGCCCCCGCCGAAGTCGGTCACGACGTCCATGAACAGGCTGGCCGCGGTCATCGTCCGGTCCTCGATCCCGGTCACGTAGTTGATCGGCTTGAAGGCCGAGCCGACCTGGCGCCAGCCGTCGGCCAGGACGTCGAACTGGGGCTGGAAGCGCTTGTCGGTGCTCGTGGCGTAGTAGTCCGCGCTCCCGACGTAGGCCATCACCTGGCCGGTCCGGTAGTCGAGGGCGGCCATCGCGCCGTTGAAGATCGTGTTCCGGCGGAGCGTCTCGATCCACTGCAGGTCGGGCAGCTTGAGGGCCTTGAGGTAGGCCGCCGTGTCGCTCCGGTGGGGGGCGATGACCGCCGCCTTGATCCACTTCTCGGCGCTCTTCTGCATGTTCCAGTCGAGGGTCGTCGTCACCCGGTAGCCGCCCGGGCTGTCGATCCGGGCGCAGGCGTCGGCCTGCTCGGCGCCGCACAGGATCGCCCCGAGCTGCTGGCGGACCTGCCACACGAAGTGCGGCGCCCGCCAGTTCGCCGCCCGCTGGGGCGCCAGGACGACCGGCTCCGCCTTGGCCGCCTCGAGCTCGGCGTCGGTGATCGAGTCGCGGGTCAGGACCCGTGATTCGATCATCCGGTCGAGGACCTGATTGCGGCGCTGGACGATCGCGCTGTCCGCCGGCACGACGAGCTGGGTCGTCTTCCTGCCGTTGACCGTGACCGTCTCGCTGACCGCGTTCTTCACCAGGTCGTAGGCGGTCGGCGACTTGGGGATCGCGGCCAGGATCGCGGCCTGGGCGAGGGTCAGCTTCGAGAGATCGGTCACCCCGAAGTAGCTTCGCGCTGCGGCCTTGATCCCGTAGCTCTGGTTGCCGTAGAAGTTCTGGTTCAGGTAGTAGGTCATGATCTGCTGCTTGCCGGCCTCGCCGGGCGGCAGCTCCTGGGTGAGCCGGATCGACTGGATGATCTCCTTGATCTTGCGCTCGTACTTCGAGCCCTGGAAGGCGCTCGCGGGCAGCAGGCGGGCCCGGACGAGCTGCTGGGTGATCGTCGAGGCGCCGCGCTCGTTCCCGCTGAGGGTGTCCAGGCCGGCCTTCACGATTCCAACCGGGTCGAACCCGGCGTTCGTCCAGAACGTCTTGTCCTCGATGCTCGTGGTGGCGTCGACCAGGACGGGCGGGATCTGGTCGAAGGTCACGACCTCGCGCTTCTCGTCGCCGAAGCGGGCCAGCTCGACCTTGCCGGTCCGGTCGTAGACGACCGTCTGCTGGTTGAAGGCGAGGTTGTCGAACACCGTCTTCGGGTCCGGCAGATCGCGCGAGTAGAAGCCGTAGGCGCCGACGACGGCCACGAACGCGGTCAGGGCCAGGACGGCGAGCGAGGCGAAGAGGAAGAGCGGCAGCGCGACCGCGAGCGCGGTCGGGGCGCCACCGAGGCCGCCACGGCGTGGGTTGCCAGTGCGGCGCTGGCGCTGGCGCCGGGCGAGGCTGGTCTGCATCTCGGAATCCACGATAGCATGGGGGGCACATGAACAGGTTCCCCGGGTCCCGGCCGTTCCGGACGTCTCGTCACCCACGCCTGTGACGCCCGCTCCGTCTGCTGCCCGGGGCGATCCCGAGGGCGGTCTCGGCGGCCTGCTCGACGAGCTCGCCTGGCGGGGGATGCTCCAGGACCGGACCCCCGGCCTGGCCGCCCGGCTGGCCGACGGCCGCCCGATCAGCGGCTACAACGGCTTCGACCCGAGCGGCCCGTCACTCCACGTCGGCCATCTCGTGCCGGTCTTCGGCCTGCTCCACTTCCAGCGCCACGGCGGCCGTCCGGTGGCGGTGATCGGCGGCGCGACCGGGATGATCGGCGACCCGTCGGGGCGCTCGACCGAGCGCAACCTGCTCGACCGGGACACGATCGCGGCCAACGCCCTCGGCATCCGCTCCCAGCTCGAGCGCTTCCTCGACTTCGCCCCCGGCTCCGGTGGCGCGGTGATGGTCAACAACCTGGACTGGCTCGGGCCGATGACGATGCTCGACTTCCTGCGCGACGTCGGCAAGCACTTCACGATCCCGTACATGCTGGCCAAGGACTCGGTCCAGAAGCGCCTGGCCGGCGGCCTGAGCTACACCGAGTTCAGCTACATGCTCCTCCAGGCGGCCGACTTCCTCCACCTGTACCGGACGATGGGCGTCGAGCTCCAGATGGGCGGTGCCGACCAGTGGGGCAACATCACCGCCGGTCTCGAGCTGATCCGGCGGGTCGAAGGGGCGGGCGAGGGCGTCGAGCTGGCCCACGGGCTCTCGTACCCGCTCCTGACCGACGAGGGCGGGGCGAAGTTCGGCAAGACCGCCGATGGCACCTCGGTCTGGCTCGACCCCGCCCGAACCTCGCCCTACGCCTTCTACCAGTACTGGCTGAACACGCCCGACGCGACGGTCGGGCGGAACCTGCGCCTGTTCACCCTGATGGCACGGGACGAGATCGAGGCGCTCGAGGCGGATCACGCCCGCGCCCCCGAGCAGCGGACGGCCCAGCGCGTCCTCGCCCTCGACGTCACGCGACGGGTCCATGGCCCGGCCGAGGCGGCCCGGGCGGTCCGGGTGAGCGAGGTCGCCTTCTCTGACCAGCCGGTCGAGGACCCCGACCTGCTCGAGGCCCTCTACCAGGCGCTCGACCACTTCGAGTTCGGCCCCGCCGAGCTGGCCGGTGGGGCGCTCGCGCTCGGCGTCGCGAGCGGGCTCTACCCCTCGAAGGGCGAGGCCAGGCGGGCGATCGCCCAGGGTGGCTTCTCGATCAACGGCCAGCGGATCGCCGTCCCCGACGACCCGGCGCCGGACCCGATTGGCGGCCGGTATCTCGTCCTGCGCCACGGGCGCCGGACGCTCAGGATCGGCCGCCGCCGGGGCTGAGGCGGGTCGGCTCGTCCCCGCCGGTCCGGTCAGCGCGCCGACCGCGGCGCGCCGGCGTGCCGGGCTCTCAGGACCTCGATCACGAGCGCCGGCGGCAGGTCCCGCTCGGCGAGCAGGACGAGGGTGTGGTAGAGCAGGTCGGCGGCCTCGCCGGCGAGGGCCGTCCGTGTCGCGGCTCGTTCTCCGGCCGCCGCTCCGGCGTCGTCGCGGGCGGCCATCAGGACTTCGACCGCCTCCTCGGTCACCTTGCGCGCGATCGCATCGACGCCGGCGTCGAGGAGGCGGGCGGTGTACGAGCCGGCGGGCCGCTGCCGGGCGCGTTCCTCGATCGTCGACCACAGCTCCTCGAGCCAGGCGAAACCCTGGCCGACACCCTGGCCGACCGCCGGTGCGCCGGCCGCGTCGAAGCAGCTGCGCGTGCCGCGATGGCAGGTCGGCCCGGCTGGCCGGGCGGTCACGAGCAGGGCGTCGCCGTCGCAGTCGAGGGCCAGCCCGGCCAGGCGCAGGACGTTGCCGCTCGTCTCGCCCTTGCGCCACAGACGCCCCCGCGAGCGCGAGTGGAAGTGGACCTCGCCGGTCGCGAGCGTCGCCGCGAGCGCCTCGGCGTCCATCCAGGCGAGCATCAGGACCCGGCCGTCGGCCTCGTCCTGGACGAGCGCCGGCACGAGGCCGTCGGGGCCGAAGCGCACCGACGCCGGGTCGAACGACGCCGGGTCGAACGGCGCCGGGACGGCCGGCGCGGACCCGCTCACGCCCCGCCCGCCGACCCGAGACGGACCGGCAGGCCGGCTGCCGCCATCGCCGCCTTGACCTGGGCGATCGAGTAGAGCCGGCGGTGGAAGATCGAGGCCGCCAGGACGGCGTCCGCCCCGCCCTCGGTGATCGCGGCCACGAAATCGGCCGGCCCGGCAGCCCCGCCCGAGGCGATCACCGGGACCCGGACGCGGCTCGAGATCGCCCGCAGCAGGGCGGTGTCGAAGCCGGCCTGCGTGCCGTCGCGATCGATCGAGGTGACGAGCAGCTCACCCGCGCCGAGGGCGACGGCGCGCTCCGCCCAGGCGACTGCGTCGAGCCCGGTGACGTCGCGTCCGCCCCGGACGAGCACCTCCCAGGCGGGACCGGCGCCGTTCGGCCCGCTCCGGGTGCCGGCGTCCCCGCCGGCGGCCTGGCCCGGATCGCCGTCCGCGGGCGCGACCCGCCGGGCGTCGATCGCGACGACGACCGCCTGGCGGCCGAACCGGGCGGCACAGCCGGCGATCAGGTCCGGGTCGGCGACCGCGGCCGTGTTCAGCGAGACCTTGTCGGCCCCGGC
>CAYMBB010000031.1:0-5439 GCA_964388515.1 uncultured Anaerolineaceae bacterium | reverse complement strand
TTGACCACCCGCCCGCCGTTGACGTCGAGACAGGGGATCACCCGGCGGCGGAGCATCAGGCGGCCTCCCGGGCGAGGTCGCGGGCGAGGGCGGTGAAGTTCGCGATCAGGCGCAGACCGTCCTGGCCGCTCCGCTCGGGGTGGAACTGGACGCCGAGCAGCGGGCCGCGGGCGATCGCGCTGACAAACGAGGCGCCGTGGACGGTGTCGGCCAGCGCGACCGGGTCGGCCGCCGGATCGGGCCGGCCGGCGTACGAGTGGACGAAGTAGAAGTCGGCAGCCGGCGCGATCCCGGCGAAGAGCGGGTGCTCGCGCCGGCGGACCACCTGGTTCCAGCCGATGTGGGGCAGGGTCGGAGCGTTCGTGAGCAAGACCGTCCGGCCGGGCAGGACGCCGAACGTCTGCGCACCGTCCTCGTCGCTGCGCTCGAAGAGGAGCTGCAGGCCGAGACAGATGCCGAGGTAGGGACGCCCGTCCTGGATCCAGCGCCGGATCGGCTCGACCAGGCCGCGCTCGGCCAGGCGCGCCATCGCCGGCGCGGCCGCCCCGACCCCGGGCACGACGAGCGCCTCGGCGGCGCCCAGGTCACGGTCAGTGCGGGCGAGCAGGACTTCCGCCCCGACGACCTCGAGCGCCTGGCCGATGCTCACCAGGTTGCCCGCCCCATAGTCGACGAGCGCCACCCGCAGCCGGCTCATCGCCGTGTCACCCGAGCGCTCCCTTCGTCGAAGCGACCCCGGTCCGGCGGGGGTCGGGCTCACAGGCGACTCGCAGCGCCCGTCCGAGGGCCTTGAAGGCGGCTTCGGCGAGATGGTGGTCGTTCCGTCCCGAGCCAGCCAGGTGGATCGTCAGACCGCCGGTCCGGGCGAACGACTCGAGCGCATGCTCGACCAGCTGGAGCGGCAGGGCCCCGACCTGGAGACTCCGGAACGGCAGCTCGACGACGGCGTAGGGACGGCCGCCGGCGTCGACGACGGCCCGGGCCAGGGCCTCGTCCATCGGCACCGCGGCCTCGCCGAACCGGTTGATCCCGGCCCGGTCACCGAGCGCCTCGGCGAACGCCGCCCCGAGCACGAGCGCGACGTCCTCGACCGTGTGGTGCTCGTCGACGGCGAGATCGCCGGTCGCCCGGATGTCGAGGTCGAACAGCCCGTGATGGCCGAGCGAGCCGAGCAGGTGGTCGTAGAAGCCGACCCCGGTCTCGATCGAGCAGCGCCCGCTGCCGTCGAGGTCGAGGCTGACCGTGACCTCCGTCTCGCGGGTCCGGCGAGCGACCGTCACCCGACGGCCGCTGCGCTCGAGGACGGCGATCGTTCCGAGCGGCGTGGTCATGGCTCCTCCTGGGCGGCGATCTCCGCCGCGGCGGCGATCAGCCGGTCGTCGTCCGCCGGCGTCCGGACGGTGAGTCGCAGGTGCCCCGCGAACGGATGGCCGGCGCCGAACGTGCGGGGCACGAGGCCGCGCCGCAGGAGCGCCTCGGCGGCCCGGCCCGCCCGATCCGCCGAGCCGAAGTCGACGGCCAGGAAGTTCGTGACGCTCGGGCCGACGCTCCAGCCGGCGGCCTCGAGCCCGGCAGCCAGCCGCCCCCGCTCGGCGACGATCGCGGCCACGTTGGCGCGCATCAGCTCGGCCCTCCGCAGCCCCTCGGCGACGACCGTCGCCGAGACAGTCGAGATCGAGCCCGGCGGCCGGTAGACGGCGAGCCGGGCGATCGTCTCGCCCGCCCCGATCCCGAAGCCGACCCGGAACCCCGCCAGCCCGTAGGCCTTGCTCGCGGTGCGCACGACGATCAGTCGCGGGTAGCGCTCGCGCAGTCCGAGCAGGCTCGCCCCGACGAACTCGGCGTAGGCCTCGTCGAGGACGACCGCCGGGGGCAGCCGCCGCCCCGCCGCGGCGTCGGCGGCGAGGCCGTCGAGCAGGGCCTCGATCGCACCCGCCGGCTCGGCCCGCCCGGTCGGGTTGTTCGGGTTGCACAGCCAGACCAGGTCCGCCTCCCGGGCCGCGGCGCGGACGGCCGGCACGTCGAGCGCACAGCCCTCCGCCGGCCCCAGGCGCGGCACCGTCCGCAGCCGGGCTGGACGCTGCTCCGTGATCACCCGGTACATCGCGTACGAGGGGGCGGCCACGACCGCCCTGCCGCCCGGCGGCAGAAAGGCCCGGGCACACAGGTCGAGGACCTCGTCGGCGCCCGCGCCCGGCACGATCTCCTCAGGCGCCACGCCGTAGGCCTCGGCGGCGGCCGCCACGAGCCGGCCGTAGTCGCCGGGCGGGTACTCGGCGAGCGGCGTCTCGAACCGCCCGGCGGCGAGGACTTCCCCGACGTAGGCAGGTGTCAGCGGAGACGTGTTCAGGTCGAAGCGCACGATCTCCTCGGGCGCCACGCCGTAACGCGCCGCGATCGCCTCGTCGGTCGCCTCCCAGGCATACGAGGCGGGCATCCCGGGCAGGGTCGTTGTCACCGGCGTCGGGCTCATGGCGCACCCGCCCCGGCCTCGCCGGCGTCGGCGCTGACTCCGTTCTCCCCGGCCTCGTCCCGGAAGCGGATCTCGACCGCCTCGCGATGGGCCAGCAGCCCCTCGGCGGCGGCGACGGCCCCGACCGCCGCCCGGATCCCGGCCAGCCCGGCCCGGCTGATCCGCTGGACCTGGACGAACTTGCCGAAGGCCTCGACCGCCAGCGCGCCCGAGGACCGGGCCAGGCCACCGGTCGGCAGGACGTGGTTCGCGCCCGAGGCGTAGTCACCGGCCGACTCGGGCGCAAACGGCCCGACGAAGAGTGAGCCCGCGTTCCTGATCCGCCCGACCGCCTCCTCGACGTCGGCCAGCACGACCGTCAGGTGCTCGGCCGCATAGGCGTCGACGAACTCGATCGCGGCCGCCCGGTCCGGGGCGAGCACGACCAGGCCGCCCGCGGCGAGCGAGCGCTCGAGGATCTCCCGCCGGGCGGCGGTCGCGAGCTGGCGGGCGAGCTCGGCCTCGACCGCCTCGGCGAACGACGGATCCGGGGTGACGAGGAGGGCGGGGGAATCGGGGCCGTGCTCGGCCTGGCTGAGCAGGTCGGCCGCCACGTGGGCCGGATCGGCGCTCGCGTCGGCCAGGACCATCACCTCCGACGGGCCGGCCGGCAGGTCGATCCCGACCTCGCCGAAGACCTCGAGCTTGGCCGCGGTCACCCAGGCGTTGCCCGGCCCGACGATCCGGTCGACCGGGGCGAGGCCGGCCTCCGGCAGCCCGTAGGCGAGCGCCCCGACCGCCTGCGCCCCGCCGGCGACGACGAACGCGTCGACCCCGAGCAGCCCGGCCGCGCCGAGCAGGACCGGCGAGAGCCGGCCGTCCCGATCGGCCGGCGAGGCGACGATCAGCTCGCCGACCCCGGCCACCCGGGCCGGCACCGCGCACATCACGAGCGACGAGGGGTAGGCCGCCGAACCCCCGGGCACGTAGGCCCCGACCCGCCGGAGCGGCGTCCAGCGGCGCTCGATCTCGATCCCGGGCGCGACGATCGTGCGGCTCGTGGCCGGCAGCTGGGTCGCGGCGAACCGCCCGATGTGGTCGATCATCAGCTCCAGGCCGGCCCGGATGTCGGCCGGCAGCGCGTCACGGGCGGCGCCCAGGACGCCCGGCTCGAGGATCAGCCGGCGGTCGGCTGCGCCGCCCCCGAACCGCTCGTTCGCCTCGCGGACCGCGGCGTCACCGCGCCCCCGGACGTCGGCCAGGATCGCCCGGGCCGCGTCGCGAATCGACGGGTCGGGTACGGCGCCCCGGCGGATCAGCGCCTCGCGGGCGGCGGCCACGGCCGGGTCGGTCGCGGCCTGGCGCAGGTCGAGCCGGCGCAAGCGGACGGGAGCGGGGAGGGCTGCGCTCACGGGACGATCTTCTCGATCGGCAGGACCAGGATGCCCGACGCACCGGCCGCCTTCAGCCGGGGCAGCAGACCCCAGACCGCGTCCGCGTCGACGACCGAGTGGATCGCGATCATCCCGGCGTGGGCGAGCGGGATGACCGACGGCGACTCGAGGCCCGGCAGGAGCTCCTCGAGCACGCCCAGCCGGCTGGCCGGGGCGTTCATCATCAGGTACTTCCTGCCCCGGGCGGCGATCACCGCCGAGAGCATCGTGTCGATCGCGCCGACGGTCTCGGCACGCCGGCTCAGGGCGCCCGGATTGGCCACCAGGAGCGCCTCCGAGGCGAGGACGTCGCCGATCGGGCGCAGGCCGTTCATGACCAGCGTCGAGCCGGTCGAAACGAGGTCGACGATCGCGTCGGCCAAACCGAGGCGCGGGGCGACCTCCACGGCGCCCGAGATCGGGACCACCTCGACCGGGATGTGCCGGTCGACGAAGAAGCGCCGGGTGGTGTTCGGGTGGGCGGTCGCGACCCGCAGCCCGGCCAGGTCCTCGACTGCCTGGTGGGGCGTGTCGGCCGGGACCGCGGCCGCCAGCCGGCAGTGGCCGTAGCCCAGGGTCCTGATCCGGGGCAGGTCGACGCCTGACTCGGACAGCAGGTCGATGCCCGTCACGCCCAGGTCCGCCACGCCGTCACCGACGAACTCGATGACGTCGTTCGTGCGCACGAACAGGATGTCGAGATCGAAGTTCTGGACCCGCGCCACGAGGCTGCGGTCGTGCTCCTCGAAGACGAGACCGGCATCGTGCAGCAGGGCGAGCGTCGGCTCGACGAGCCGGCCCTTGTTCGGGATCGCGAGCCGGAGGCGGTCCCTCATCGCTCGGCCCGGACCGGCCCGAGGCCGCGCAGCCGGTCGAGGACGAGCCGATAGCCACCCTCGCCGTGGTTCAGCCACGAGGCGATCCGGGTGATCGTGGCGGTGCTGGCGCCCGTCCGGCGCGAGATCTCCGCGTAATGGAGCCCCTCGTCGAGCAGGCGCGCGACCGCCCAGCGCTGGGCCATGTCGTGCAGCTCGCCGAGCGTGCACAGATCCCGGAAGAAGCGTTCGGCCTCCTCGACGGTCTCGAGGGCGAGGACTGCCCGGAAGAGGTCGTCCATCTCCTCGGTGCGCCAGCTGTCGGCAGTCATCTCGGTTCCTCGACGTACAGGTGGGCGCAGTCGGCGCCCGTGGCAGCATGCTAGCGTAGTAGCGTGCTAATACGGTACACTGCAACCCGGCCGGCGTCAAGCGATCCGGTACGCATCGTCCAGTCACTGCCCGGTGAGGTCTGCATGTCCTTCGAGCTGCTGCCCGCGATCGATCTCCGCACCGGTCGCGTCGTCCGCCTCCGGCAGGGCGATTTCGCGGCCGAGACCGTCTTCGGGGACGACCCGTTGGCGATCGCGGACCAGTTCGTGGCGGCGGGGGCACGCTGGATCCACGTCGTCGACCTCGACGCGGCACAGGCCGGGACGCCCCGCCAGGCAGAGCTGGTGGCGCGGATCGTCGAGCGGGTGGGGGGACGAGCCCGCTGCCAGGTCGCGGGCGGCCTGCG